>CAYXCX010000038.1:0-11134 GCA_964463405.1 uncultured Clostridia bacterium | reverse complement strand
GCACCTCCTGGTTCAGGTTCCACTCGTGGATCTCGTCCAGGACCAACACGTCGTAGTCGCGGTGGCCCTGGATCTCGCGCACCATCTGCACGCCGTCGGTCAGATAGAGGAGGGTGGTGGCGGCCGACTTGTTGGCGTCCAGGCCGGTCTGGTAGCCGATCTCCCGCCCCAAGGGGGCGCGGCTGGCGCCGGCCAGGTAATGGGCGAGGGCGCGGGCGGCGATGCGCCGCGGCTGGGTGACGTGAACCCGCTTGCCGGCGCGCCACAGCCACCAGGGGACGCGGGTCGACTTGCCGGCGCCGGTCTCGGCGGTGAGGATCACCACCGGGTTGGCCGCCACGGCGCGCTCGATCTCGGCGCGGAAATCGTCGACAGGCAAGCGGTCGGAGAACTGCATGATCCATTATACCAGAACTTGGCATACGGCAGACGGCGTACGAGTGATTCGTAATTAGTGATTGGTGATTAGAAAGGCAGGCAGGCGACATCTAACCGGGCATTCAAAGGAAGTTGCCAGAACTTTCCAATTGATTGGAGAAAAGATCCGACCAATTGCTGTTCCAATCACGAATCACGAATTGCTAATAACCAGGACTAGTTTGTTGAGTTTATTGCTGATACTGACACTGTCACTGACACTTCAAGTTCGGTGAGTTTCTTTCTAACACTAACACTAACACTAACACTAAGAGATCGTGATTATATTCTCCTTGTTTTTGGGCGAAATTCACGCTACAATCGTATAACCGGCCGAGGAAACCCCATGAAAACCAAATTGAGCCTGGTCCTGCTGCTGGCGCTGGCGCTGTCGGGCGCGCTGCGCCCCAACGCCCCGGCCCCCGAGCGCGAGCGGGTCCTGAGCAAGATGATCGCCAACTGGCTGGCCAACTGGCACTACAGCGGCGCCAAGATCGACGACGAGTTCTCGGCCAAGGGGTTCGCCCAATACACGAAATTCCTGGACAACGGCAGGAATTTCCTGATCCGCTCCGACCTGGAGGCCCTGCGCGCCCACGCCGACAAGATCGACGACGCCCTGCTGGCCGGGGATTTTGCCCTGGTGCGCCAGGGCCGGCAGCTGCTCGCCCAGCGGGTGGGCCAGGCGCGCGAATACGCCCGCGAGATACTGGCCAGCCCCTTCGATTTCACCGTCGACGAGCGGATCGAGCTGGATCCCGAGAAGCGCGAGGTCAGCCGCGACGTCGACCAGCTGCGCGCCTGGTGGCGCAAGTGGCTCAAGTACCTGACCCTGACCCAGTACCTGAACCTGCAGCGGGCCGCCCAGAAAGCCCCGGCCGCCGGGGCGTCCGCGGGCAACGGCGCCCCGCCGCCGCCGGCCCCGTTTTCGCCGGAGCTGGAGGCCAAGGCGCGCCAGGCGGTGGCCAAGAGCGTCGAGCGCCTTTTCGAGCGCCTGCTGCGCGAGCGCTCGGAGGAGATGCAGGCCCTGTTCTTCAACTCCCTGACCTCGGTGTTTGACCCGCACAGCCGCTATTTCCCGCCGCGCGACAAGGAGGACTTCGACATCGAGATGTCGGGGACGCTGGAGGGGATCGGCGCCCTGCTGGGAGAGGAGGACGGCTACATCAAGATCTTCGACGTCATTCCGGGCAGCCCGGCCTGGATCCAGGGGATCCTCAAGGTCGAGGACGTGATCCTCAAGGTCGGCCAGGGCGACGAGGAGCCGGTCGACATCGTGGGCATGACCGTCTCCGACGCCGCCCGCCTGGTGCGCGGCCGCAAGGGGAGCACGGTGCGCCTGACCGTGCGCAAGGCCGACGGCCGCATCCTGCAGGTCACGCTGGTGCGCAACGTGGTCGAGCTGCAGGAGACCTACGCCCGCTCGGCGCTGCTGGCCAACGACCGGCTGCAGCGCACCTTCGGCTACGTCTACCTGCCCAAGTTCTACCACGACTTCAACCGCGCCAACGGCCGCAACGCCGCCGACGACGTCGCCCGGGAATTGCGCCGGCTGGCCGGCCGGGGCGTGGAGGGGATCATCCTCGACCTGCGCGGCAACGGCGGCGGCGCCCTGGACGACGCGGTGAAGATGACCGGGCTGTTCATCGACAGGGGCCCGGTGGTGCAGGTGAAGGACCGCCATTCGGCGCCGCAGGTGTACGAGGACCGCGACGGCCAGATCAGCTGGGACGGCCCGCTGGTCGTGCTGGTCAACTCCCTCTCCGCCTCGGCCGCGGAGATCGTCGCCGCCGCCCTGCAGGACTACCGCCGCGCCGTGGTCGTCGGCGACCAGACCTTCGGCAAGGGGTCGGTGCAGGTCATGCTGGACCTCGACCGCTTCCTGGCACCCGACCTGGGCCAGCTGAAGCCGCTGGGGGCGCTGACCATGACCGTCCAGAAGTACTACCGCGTCACCGGCGGCTCCACCCAGTACCAGGGCGTGATCCCCGACATCCAGCTTCCCGACGTTTACGCCTACCTGGAGGCGGGCGAGAAGAAGCAGCCCCACTCGCTGCCCTGGGACACCGTCGCCTCCCTCTCCTTCCCGACCTGGAAGGAGCCGCCGCTGGGGCTGGAGGAAGTGCGCAAGCGCAGCCGGCAGCGGGCGGCGGACAATCCGCGCCTGCTGCAGGTGGCCCGCAACGTCGCGCGCCTGAAAGGTCAGCGGCAAAAAACGGAGGCCACCCTGCACCTGGAAAAATTCCTGGCCGAGCAGGAAGCCCTGTTCCGCGAGGCCGAGAGCTTCCGCCGCGAGCAGGCCGCCTTTGAGCACCTGCGCGCCGAGCCGGGCGACGGCGGCGGCGCCGCCGCGCCCGCCGAGAAGCGCAAGGAGTGGCTCGAAGAGCTGCGCCGCGATCCGACGATCGAGGAGGCCACCCGCATCCTCGGCGACCTGCGCCTGGCGGCGCCGGTGCTCTGACCTTGCGCCTCAGCCCGCCCTGGCGCCCGGGAGCGCCAGCGCCAGCAGGGCTGCGGCCAGGGCCAGAAAGGAGATGACCAGCAGGCTGGCGGCCGTCCCCAGCAGCGGCAGGAAGAATGCGGCCATGGCCAGCGAGCCGACGGCGCCGCCCGCGTAATCGCAGCCGTTCAGCAACCCCGCCGCCTGTCCGGCGCTGGGGCGGTCGAGGACCCGCAGCCCCAGCGGCAGGAGCGCCCCGCCCAGCAGCCCCATCAGCCCCAGCCAGGCGGCCAGGAGCCATTGCCCGGCCGGGCCCGAGCGGGAGCCGGCCAGCGCCGGCAGCAGCGTCAGGTTGAGGGCGGCGATCAGGGCCGTCGCCAGGGCCAGGCGGCGCGACGCCGCCGCCGGCGCCGGCGCGTTTTTCTCAAGCCAGCGCCCGGTCCAGGCCGCGCCGGCACCCAGTCCCAGCATGTACAGGGCCAGCAGCATTCCCACCGCCCCGTAGACGAAGCCCCAGTTATTCTGGAAGAGGAAGATGGCGGTGACCTCGAAGGAGAGGCCGGCGAAGCCGCCGCAAAACGCGGCCAGCAGCGGCGGCAGCGCCCGGCCGCGGCCGCGCCGGCCGAGCCAGGCCGCCAGCACGACCGGCATCAGGAACAGGGCCAGCATAGCCAGCACCCGGGGCAGGGTGATGCGCGCCAACAGCGCGAACAGGCCGGTGAGCGGGCTTCCCGAGCTCCAGCCCAGCAGGCGGCTGCCAAGGAAATAGGCAATGGGCCGGTCGTCGCGGTTGAGCGCCGGGGGCCGGTGGCGCTCCAGCGCCCGGCGGATGAATTCGGTCTTGCCCGGGGGATAGAGGTGGCTGAACAAAGGGGCGAGCCGCGCCGGGGGCGGGGCCAGCCGGCGGTAGCGCCCGGCCAGAACTTGGGGGTCGGCGCTGACGCTGCCGGCCGCCTCGGCGGCGAAGAGAAAGCTTTCCGTTCCGGGCTGGACGGCCACCTGGGCAAAGACGCTTTTCAGCGTGTGGTAAACGGCTGCCGTGTAGGGGAGCACGATGCCCGAAGCGTAATTTTCCGCCGAAGCCAGGCGCAGGGCCACGACGCCGCCCGGGGCCAGCGCCCTTTTCAGGTCAAGAAAGAACTCGCGCGTGTAGTAGCGGTTGAGCTGGGCGGTCCAGGCGTCGGGCTGGTGGATGAACGCCAGGTCATAAAGGCCGCCGTCTCCGCCGCCGGCCGCAGCCAGCACGAAGCGCCGGCCGTCCAGGGCCACGGTGCGCAGGCGGCGATCGGCCAGGGCGTTCCGGTCCCCGGCAAGCAGGTGGCCGCGGATCAGGTCGGCGTAACCCGGGTCGATCTCGACGGCGGTGAGGGCGTCCAGCGGATAGCGCAGCAGCTCGCGGCCCAGGCCGGCGAACACGTCGCCGATGACCAGGACCCGGCGCGGCCTCGGGTGCTGGCTCAGGAGCTGGGCGGCGAGCATCTCGTCGGCGGCCGGATCGGGGAACACCGCGGCCAGCCGGCCGTTGGCGAACAGGCTGTACTGCCCGGAGCGCAGGCCCAACTGCAGGTTCTGGTACCGGGTGTCGCGGACGGCGACGAGCTCGCCTGCCGCGACTCCCAGCCAGCGCCAGCGGGCCAGGAGCGAGTCGCCGCGGCCGGCGGCGCCGGACAGCAGCGCCGCCAAGGCCAGCAGGGCGGCTCCGAGCCCGGCCGCTGCCGGCGCGCGCCCGCCGGCGCGGCCGACGGCCGCCGAAGCCAAAAGCAGCGGCAGTGCCAGCAGGAGCAGAATGGCCAGGGGATCGAGCCGGCCCAGCAGCCAGAAGCTGTAGATGGCGCCGCCGGCCATGCCGCCCAGCGCCTCCCAGGCGTACGCGGCGGCCATGGCCCGAGGCGCTTTGGCCGCGGCCAGGGGGCGGAGCCTGTCGGCCAGGGGGAAGGCAAAGCCGGAGACGAAGCTGAACGGCAGCAGCAGCAATGGGATCAGGAACAGAGAGCGGGAGAGGGGCAGGATCCCGCCCCGGGGGACGGCTCCCAGCAGGTGCAGGGTGCGCGCCGCGGCCAGCAGCAGGGGGGCCGACAGCGACAAGGCCAGCGCCGACCAGGAGAAGGCGGCGGCGGTGGAGAGGCGACGGCGGCTGAAGCAGGCCCCGGCCAGCGAGCCGGCCCCCACGCCCAGGAGCCAGCCGGCCATGGCGATGCCGAAGGAGATCTCGTTGCCGGCTGCGACCACGAAGAACTCGCGCAGCAGGATGGCCTGCGTCGCCAGGGTGAAGGCGCCCAGAGAGCCGTAGGCCAGAGGCAGAAGAGCAGGCATTTGGAGATTATAAACGATATCTTAGTGTTAGTGTTAGTGTTAGTGATAGTAACAGCAATCAACGAACTCTTTTTTGCGGATGCCTGGGCAATCCAGGGTGAAAAGCGAAAGAAAAGTGAAAGATAGCGTCCAATGCGGTTCCAATCACGAATCACGAATCACCAGTCCCCAGGACTAGTTCGTTCTATTCGCTAGGTCGTTGAGTTTCTTGCCAACACTAACACTAACACTAAGAGCTCGTTTTCTTTTTCTAAAATGGCCCCCAATGGAACAGCACCGGCGGCACGAGCAGCAGCAGGCTCAGGGCCATCAGCAGCAGCAGCAGCGGCAGGAACCAGCGGGCCCACTTTTCGTAGGGGATGCGGGCGGCGGCCAGCACGCCCATGGTGACGGCCGAGGTGGGCAGGATGGGGTTGACGAACTCGCACAGCTGGAATGCGAAGACCGCGGTCTGGCGGCTGATGCCGGCCAGGTCGCCCAGCGGGGCCATGATCGGCATGGTCAGCGCCGCCTGCGCCGTCCCCGAATGGATGAAAAAGTTGATCACGCTCTGGGTGAGGAACATCATCTGGGCGCTGACCACGCGCGGGAACAGCGAGATGAAGCCGGCGGCGTAGAACAGCAGGGTGTCCAGGATGCGCGCGTCCTGGGCCACGATCAGCACCGCCCGGCCGCAGGCGATGACGAAGGCCACGCCGACGAAGTCGCCGGCGCCGGCGACGAACCGGCGGGCGACGCGGCTCGGGCCCAGCCCGCCCAGGAATCCGGCCGCCAGGCCCAGGGCCAGGAACAGGGCGGCGATCTCCTCGATGTACCAGTGCTTGGCCAGGATGCCCAGCACCAGGACCGCGATTCCCAGGGCGAATGCGGCCAGGACGGCGCGGTGGCGCCAGTTCCAGGCCGCCGCGCCGGCCGCGACTCCGGCTTCGCCGGCGCGTTGGCGGTCCAGCTCATAAACCGGGCTGCGGCTGGGGTCGCGGCGCACCCGGGCGGCGTAGGCCATGACGAAGGCGATGGTGACGCCCGTGCCGACCAACCAGGCCAAAAGGCGGTATTTCAGCCCCGAGTAGAGGGGCAGGCCGGAGAGCCCCTGGGCCACGCCCACGGTGAAGGGGTTGAAGAAGGCGGCGGCGAAGCCGGCGGCGGCGCCCAGGAAAGGGATGGCCACGCCGACGAGCGAGTCGTAGCCGAGCGAGATCGCCAGCGGGATGAAAATGAGGATGAAGGGGATGGTCTCCTCGCACATGCCGAAGACCGAGCCGCCCAGGGAGAATACCGCCATCAGCGCCGGGACCACGAAGGGGCGCAGGCGCGGCCGGCGGGCGAAGGCGACGGTCAGGCGGCGGATGGCCTGGTCGATGGCCCCGGTCTCGGCGATCACGGCGAAGGCGCCGCCGATGATGAACAGGAAGACGATGATCAGCATGCCGTCCTGGAAGCCGCGGATCGGGGCCAGCAGCAGCGCCGCCAGGCCGGCCGGCCTCGGCTCCAGGCGCTGGAAGGTGCCCGGCACGGTGACCAGGCGCGTGCCGCCGCCCGCCTGGGTCTCGACGCGCTGGAACTCCCCCGCCGGCACGATCCAGGTGAGGACGACCATCAGCATGACCAGGACGTAGATGAGGACGATGGGATGGGGCAGAGAAAAGCGCTTTTTCACTTCGGGGTTGGGCATGGGGGGATTATAGGCGACGGAGGGCCTATTGGCAATCAAAGGCTGGATTGAACCTGGGGAGCGGAGACGATTCGACATCGACCTATCGTGACGCGTAACGCGTGACGCGTGACGAGTAGCGAGCATTGAAATGAACCAAGACTGCAGAAAACGAAGATCATTTGCTGAAAACACTCGGGATTCGAACAAGTATTCAATCCAATCGCTTCAGGCTTTTTCTCATGTCGAAATGAGTCTGGCTGGCATGATTTTTTCGGCAATCTCATCTTGAACAAGTGACCGCTAAGTGCGGCTCCGTGTCACGCGTCACGTGTCACGCGTCACGCGTCACGGTTCTTATACTTGCCAGAACCGGGCATAATCCCGGGCCGTGGGCACTTTCAGGGTCATGGCCCCGCGCGCCGGGATCGACTGGAACGGTTGGCCGTTGAACGACCAGAGCAGTTTCGCCTCGATTTCGTCGCCCGCGCCGGCCTGCAGCGCCGCCAGCGGGATCCTGGCCTCGATGACGGCGCCGGCGGCGAAGGCGCTGCCGTCGGCAAAGCCGCTCCCCTGCAGCTCGCCTTCAGCGACAGCCAGGTCGCCCTGCCAGGCGCCGCCGGCCTTCAGCACGAGGCGCAGCGCGAAGCCGGTCTCGAAGTAGGTGCGGGCATGTTTCTTGGTGTCGATGCGCAGGAACAGGTGGGCGCCGTCAAAGCCGAAATGCAGGGTCTTGACCAGGGGGTTGGCGATGTTCATGGCCCCGCCGTAGGCCAGGACATCGACACGGCCGGCCTCGAGCCACTCAAAGTAGCCGCTGACCCGGCCGTCGATCCGCGCCGTCAGGGCTCCCCGCGGCGGGGCGACCTGCAGGCGGTCGGTCGGGGCGGAGGCGGGGATGGGGGAGAGCAGCGCCTCGGGCAGGGGCAGCCCCAGCAGCTCGTATACGCGGCGCAGGTTGGCCCGGAACAGGCCGTCGAACACGTCCAGGTCGGGGGTGTAGTTTTCGCGGCCGTACCACCAGAACCAGTCGCTTCCCTGGGCCGCGCGCAGCAGCTCGCCGATCTCGGCCCGGGCCGCGGCCGGCAGCGAGTCGCGCCCGGCCTGGAAGGCGTCGCGGGCCCCTTTCAGCAGCTCCCAGGCCCGCTGGTCGTCGCGGTCGCCGATCCAGATGTCGAAGTTGCCGTTGATCCATGAGCCGCATTTCAGCCTGGGCAGGGCGCGCCCCGTTTCGGCCGCCGCCTGGGAAAAGGTCACCGTCTCGACCCCGTCGCCGGAGCAGAGCAGGCGGTAGAACTCGCGCAAGAACTCCCGCCCCGAGCGGGGGTAGAATTCCCAGGCATTCTCGCCGTCCAGGATGATGGGGACGACCATCCCCTCCGGGCCGGCGGCCGCGGCCGCCCGGATGCGCGCGAACAGCTCGGCGGCGGCGTCGCGGGCCGGGTATTTCTGGTAGTAAAAGCCGATCAGGTCAGAGAGGAGGTGGTCGCGGAAGAACAGCTTGGTCGGCAGCCCGGCCAGCGTATACGGCGCGTACAGGGCGGCGGGATCGCGCAGGGCCAGGCGCGGGTCGCGCTCCAGGGGCTGGGGCAGCGAGCGGTTCAGCACCTCCTCGTCGGATGCGGTCCAGGCGATCCCGGCCCGGGCCAGCAGGCGCAGGGCCGCCTCCGAGACCCCGCCCTCGGGCGGCCAGACGCCGCGCGGGCGCCGGCCGAAGGTCCGCTCCATCAGGTCAAGCCCGGTCTGCAGCTGCTCCCAGGCGTCTTCCTCCCAGCAGAAATCGAGGTCGTAGGGGGCGAGGCGCTCGTTGGCCTTGCGGCCGGCCTGGGCGTCGAGCAGCAGCGGCAGGATCGGATGGTAGAAGGGGCTGGTGCACAGCTCGGCCTGGCCGCTGTCCTGGAATTTTTTGTACTCTGGGACCACGCGGCGCAGGATTTCCTCCTCCACGGCGGCGAGCGTCGTCTTGTCGGCTTCGGAAAAGTCCCGGCCGCGGCGGAAAAGGCCGGAGATCCGCTCGTCGCTTTCCCGGTAGGACTCGTCGGTGTAGGCCAGCTGGAAGCAAACCTGCAGGTCGCGCAGCTCGGCCGTGCTGAACACGCGCGTCCAGTCGGGGTCAGGATCGCGCGCCAGCCGCTCCATCTTCTTGCGGTGGAGGAAATCGTAGCGCGGCAGCGGCTTGACGTGGTTCTCGTAATGGATGGAAAAGAAGTGGCGCACCAGGAAGCGGGCCTCCTCGGGGGCCAGGTCGGCGGCGGGCTTGCGGAAAACCTCGGCGAAGGGATCGACGCCCCCGGCCAGGTACTGCTCCAGGCCGGCCAGCAGCGAGGGAACGAGGTTGAAGGTCAGGCGCAGCCCGGGGAACTCCTCCAGCAGATGGACCATGCCGAAGTAGTCCTTCAGGGCGTGCAGGCGCAGCCAGGGAAGGTCGAAGCGGCCGCTGGCCGGGTTCCTGTAGCACGGCTGGTGCATGTGCCACAGGATGGCGACGCGGATGCTAGGAGGCATCTCCTTTCTGCTGCAGCTCGTACAGCACTCCGGAAAAGCTCTTGGGGTGGGCGAAGGCGATGCGGGCGTTGTGGGCGCCGAGCCGCGGGCGCTCGTCGATCATGCGCACCTCTTTTGCCTTCAGGCGGGCGATGGCGGCCTCGACGTCCTCCACCTCCAGCGAGAGGTGGTGCAGCCCGCCGCCCTTCTTCTCGATGAAGGCGCTGATGGGCGAGTCGGGCGTTAGTGGCTCGAGCAGCTCGATGTGGACATCGCCGACCTGAAAGAAGGCCACGGTGACCTTCTGCTCGGCGACCACCTCCTTGCCCAGGAATTCCAGCCCCAGCACGTCGCGGTAGCGGACGATCTCCTCCTCGAGGTTGGACACGGCGATGGCGATATGGTCAATCTTTTTTATCATGGCAGCCTCCTGTTCTCAGTAGGGAAAGGATCTGTTCGGCCGCCTGGTAGGGATTGGCGGCCCCGGCGCCGCGGACCAGGGAGGCCATGCGCCCGTCGCGACGCATTTCCTCCTGCACCCGCTCGATGACGATTTTTTCGATGTAGTTCCGGCGCATGAGCTCGCTTTTCTCCCCGATCCGGCCCTGCTCGCGCTCGCGGAAGCGGCCGATGCCGTCCAGAAGCTCGGGAATGCCCCGGTCTTCCTTGACCGAGGTGGCGAAAACCAGCGGCTCGCGGCCGGAAATGGAAAAGTAGTTGCGGATCTCGGCGATCTTGTTGTCGCTCCCGCCCAGGTCGGACTTGTTGACCACGAAAATGTCGGCAATCTCGATGATGCCGGCCTTGAAGATCTGGATCTCGTCGCCGCTTTCGGGGTTGATGACCATCAGCACCACGTCGGCGACGTTGACGATGTCCACTTCCGACTGGCCCACGCCCACAGTCTCGACCAATATGACGTCCTTGCCGGCCGCCTGCAGCAGGTCGATGATCTCGTGGGTGGAGAGGCTCAGGCCGCCGAGGTGGCCGCGGTTGGCGATGCTGCGGATGAACACGTCGGGGTCGTTGCTGTGCTGGATCATGCGCAGGCGGTCGCCGAGCAGGGCGCCGCCGGAGAGGGGGGAGGAGGGGTCGACGGCCAGGACAGCCACCGTTTTCCCCTGCTCGCGCAGGCCGGAGATCAGCCTTTCGATCAGGGAGCTTTTGCCGCTTCCCGGGGCCCCGGTGATGCCGATTTTCAAGGCTGGCCTGACTATGGGGTAGATCGCTTCCAGGAGCTTTTGGTAGTCCTTGCGGCGGTTTTCCACAATGGAAATGGCCCTGGCCAGGGCAACCGGGTCTTTTTTCCTAAGCCTGGAGAGCAGGTCGCTTGTTTTCATCTAAGTCAATATACTCCAATATAATAGGAAAATCAATACCGTGATGGTTTAAAACTTAATAATAAAAGACTAAGATATTCTTAATAAAATTTAAGTTAGATTTGTTGACAAGTAGCAAAAATCATTACATATATTCACTGAAAACCAAAAAGGAGGTTTCAATGAGGATAACAAAATGGCAACCTTATTCGGATCTGGCCACCATGTATGACCGCTTGAACCGTTTCTTCGGCGAGGACTTCTTTGAGGAAAACGCCAAGAACATCTCGCCGAGCGCCTGGCGTCCGATGACCGACATTTACGAGACCAAGGACGCGTACGTCTTCAAGGTGGAGCTCCCGGGCTTCAAAAAGGAGGACATCCAGGTGGAGTTCAACGGCGACACCCTGCTGCTGCGGGGCGAGCGCAAGCAGGAGGACGAGACCAAGAACGAAAACTGCCACCGCCTGGAGCGCAGCTACGGCATGTTCGAGCGCACGTTTTCCATTC
>CAYXCX010000037.1:6476-11390 GCA_964463405.1 uncultured Clostridia bacterium | reverse complement strand
GGGGTCGGCCCGCGCGGGCGCGGCGGGTGCGCCGCGCGCCGGGTCCTCGCGGGGCTGGGGCGGGCAGGCGCCCGCCGTGGCGGCTGGCGAACACCGCCGCGCCGCTGCCTGTCATCTGCACGAACCCGCCTCCTGCTTGCGCCATTTTTTCCTTGATTTCCCTGATCTGCGGAAACAATTCAAAGGTAACTCGTTCCAGATCGTTTCGCAATATGGAGAAGTCGCCCTTGCTCAGGAAGGTTTGTATTCTACCGGCAAAAGCGGTTTTTGTCAAGCGCAGACGGGAAAAGACCAAGGCCGTGGAGACGGCCACGGCCGGCAGGTTCAGGGCGACGGTGCGCGGGCGCAGGGGCGGGAGCGGGGTCAGTTCGTCGCCGATCCCCTCCGCCAGCGCCGTGCCGCCGACCAGGAAAAAAGGGACGTCGGCTCCCAGTGTTGCCGCCATGCCGTGCAGCTGTTCCAAGGGCGCATGGAGGCCGAAATAACGGTCCAGGAACAGCAGCATCACGGCGGCGTTGCCGCTGCCTCCGCCCAGGCCCGATCCCGGCGGGATGCGCTTCTGCACCCGGACGGCGAAGCCGCGGCGCAGCCGCCAGTTTTCCGCCACCAGCCTGTAGGCCCGGGCCAGGATGTTGCGCTCGTCCCAGGGGACGCGCAGGTCGTTGCCGGCCAGGCGCAGCCGCGCCGGCGCGATCTCGCGGAGCTCCAGCTCGTCGCACAGGGCCAGGGTCTGGAAGACGCTGCGCAGGGTGTGGTAGCCGTCGCCGCGGCGGCCGCTGACCTCCAGCCCCAGGTTGATCTTGGCGTGGGAGCGGAGGCGGATCACGGTTCCAGGACCTCCTCCAGCCCGGCGCGGCGGTAGCGCGTGGCGTAGTCGACCGGGACGATCCGCCCCGGCCGCAGCTCGCTCTTGAGCAGGAGCAGGGAGAGCGCGGCCTCGCCCCGCCTGAGGCTGACCTGGCGCGGGGACGCCCCCGGGTCGCCCTGCAGCGCGACCTCAATCCCCCTGGCCGCTAGGGACGGCGGCACCCGGCCGTCCAGGAGCAGCGCTTTCAGCTCGGCCAGGGGCAGTTCGATCCCCCACAGGCGGCCGAGCAGGAGGCTGAAATCGCCTTGCCAGTAGGTTTGGGCCGAAAAATTGGCCAGCACCGCCTCCTCGCCGTCAACGGCGAGCTCCAGCCCCGCCTGATTGAGCGGCGTGAAAAAGACGAACTTGGCCCGGGCCTCGTCGAAGCGGCATGCCACCCGGCCGCTCTGGCGCTCCCCCGCCGCGCGAAAGCTGAACTTGAGGCTCATGACGCGGAAGCATGGCCCCGCGCCTGGGGCCAGGGCGGGGCGTGTCGCGCGGCAGGAGAACCAGCAGGCCAAGGCCAGGAGCGGTAGGATTTTTTTCATTTTCCGCACCCCATTGTAACACACTCGGCGCCGGTGTGAAGGAGCGCCCCGGCGCCGTTCTTCAATCTGCTGCCGCCAAGGAGCTTCCCCGGCGCCACAGGAAATAGACCGGGACGCCGAGCAGGATCAGGGCCAGGCCGAGGGCGGAGCGGCGGAAATCCAGCAGCAGCGAGTTGGCGGTGAGGAACAGCGCCGAGAGGACGAAGAGCAGCGGCGTCACCGGGTAACCCCAGGTGCGGTAGGGCCGGGGCAGCTCCGGCCGCTTGCGGCGCAAGACCATCACCCCGGCCACGGTCAGGCCCATGAAGATCCAGAAGCCGAAGATGACATAGGAGTAGAGCTGCTCGAAGGTGCCGCTCAGGCTGAGCACCGCCGCCCAGGAACACAGCAGGAGGATCGACGCGTGCGGCGTCCGGTAGCGGCGGTGGACACGGCCCGCCGCCTGGAAGAACAGCCCGTCCCTGGCCATGGCAAAAAATACCCGCGAGGAGGTCATGATGTGGCCGTTGGCGGTGCCGGTCATCGACAGCAGGATGACCAAGGCGATGGCGGCCGCCCCGCCCGGGCCGAACACGGCGGCCATGACGTCGGCGGCGATGCGCGGCGAGGCGGCCATCTTGGCGGCGGGGAAAACGTAGAGGTAGGCCAGGTTGGCCAGCAAATAGAGGCCGAGGACGGCCAGGGTGCCGATGAACAGCCCCAGGGGCAGCTTCCGCTGCGGATCGCGGATCTCGCCGGCGCTGTAGCTGCCAGTCTCGAAGCCCTTGTAGGCCCACAGCACGGCCACCAGGGCCACGCCCAGGCTCGCCAGGCCGCCGCTCCCGTCGGCGGCGGCGCCGGCGGCGGCAAAATGGGAAACCGAGCCGTCGGCGAAGAGAAAGACCAGCGTGCAGACGGCGAGCAGCGCCGCGAACTTGATCGCGGTGAGGAGATTCATCAGCCCGGCGCTCTTGCGCACCCCCAGGACGTTCAGCAGCGCCAGGGCGGCGATCAGGGCCACGGCCACGCCCCGCTGTTCAACCGCGGACAGGTCGAAGAAAAACGGCAGGTATTTGGAGGAAAAGCCGACCGCGAGGGTGGCGACGGTTCCCGACTCGATGACCAGGAAGAGGGTCCAGCCGAACAGGAATGCCGGCAGCGGGCCGTAGGCCTCGCGCAGGTAGACGTAGATGCCGCCGGCGCGGGTGAACATGGCGCCGAGCTCGGCGACGGCCAGGGCGCCGAAAAAGCACAGCACGCCGCCCAGCGCCCACACGGCCAGCATGAGCGGCGGCGAGCCGAGCTCGCGGGCCACGTTGGCCGGGTTGATGAAGATGCCCGAGCCGATCATGGTGCCGACGACAATTCCGATGATGCTGAACAAGCCCAGGACACGGGGCAGCTCCGGCCGCGCGGTTCCGGAATCTGGGGCGACTTGCTGGTTCATCGCGTCAGAAAGTACAACAGATCGGTAATCTTTTCAAGAAAGAGTGACGCGTGAAAGGTAAAAAGTTGATTCGCTCCATTCGTTAGTTCGCCGGTTATTTTTTAGCACTAACACTAACACTAACACTAACACTAAGAGCTCGTTTCATTGATCATAAATTTGTGCTACCATCCGGGCAACTGCTGGCCGGAGTGGCGGAACTGGCAGACGCACGGGACTTAAAATCCCGGGAGGGCGACCTCGTGGGGGGTCGATCCCCCCCGCCGGCAGGAGAGCTTGAACGAACTATCGTGACGAGTGACGCGTGACGCGTGACAAGAAGCCACAAAAAACCGAACCCTTGCTGTTTTCCCAGAACTCCTTGTGGGAGTTTCCAAGGAATATTCTTGGAGCTGGAGATCGAATTCCATGAAAAGATATCGTTCGTTTGCTGTTTCGCGTCACGCGTCACGCGTTACGCGTCACGATAGATCGGCAAAAAGGGGCGGAAATTGATCCGCCCCTTTTTGCCGATCGTTACTTGGTCTGGATCTTGCCGAAATAGGTGTACATCACCGGGATGAAGAACTGGGTGAGGAAGACGGTGGCCGATAGGCCGCCGATCACGGCCACGGCCATGGGGGCGCTCATTTCGCCGCCCTGCTTGGTCGTCAGGGCCATGGGGATCATGCCGACGATGGTGGTCACCGAGGTGATCAGCACCGGGCGCAGCCTTGTCGCCGCCCCCTGGATGACCGCCTCCAGCCGGTCCATGCCCTCGCCGATCAGCTGGTTGATGTAGTCGACCATGACGATGCCGTTGTTGACGGCGATGCCGGTGAGAATGATGAAGCCCATGATCGCACCCATGTTGATGGTGGTGTGGCTGAGCAGCAGCAGCGCCACCACGCCGATGAAGCCCAGCGGGATGGTGAACATGTTGATGAAGGGAAACTTGAGGTTCTCGTAGAGAGAGGCCATGACGGCAAACACCAGCACCAGGGCGATCAACAGGGCGAAGCCCAGGGTGGTGAAGGTCTCGGTCATGTTCTCGTACTGGCCGGCCATCTCGATGAAATAGCCATCGGGAAGGCTCTTGTTGAGCCCGTCGGTTTTCTGGCGGATCTCGCGCACGATCGAGCCCAGGTCGCGGCCGATGAAGTTGGCGCCGACGGTCACCTTGCGCACGCTGTTTTCGCGGTCGATGCGCACCGGGCCGAACAGGCTTTTGAACTCCGCCACCTCGGAAAGGTAGACCTTGGCCCCGGTCGGGGTCTGGATGGGCAGTTTTTTCAGGTCCTCCAGGGTGGCGCGGTCGCCCGCGGCCAGCTGCACGCGGATGTCGCGGTCCTCGCCCTCGAGGAACATGCGCGACACCACCGTGCCGATGGTGTAGGTGCGCACCTGGCGGGAAATGTCATAGGGGGTCAGCCCCAGCTTGGAGGCCTCCTCCTTGCGGATGTGCATCTGGATCTCGGGCTTGCTCTTCTGCAGCGAGACATTGACGTCGCGCAGGCCCTGGATGCCCACGATGGTGGCGCGGATCTGCTCGGCGATCTGTTCCAGGCGCTCCATGTCGCGGCCGAAGCACTGGATTTCGATGGGGTTGTTGGTGCCGCCCATCATCGAGGCGCCGGCAATGTCGATGGCCGTGATCTTGCTGTTCTCCAGGGTGGGGAACGAGCGGCGCCAGCGCTCCAGGATCTGCTTGTCCGATTCCTGGCGCTCGCTGCTGGGCTTGAGATAGGAGTAGAGGATGGCCTCGTAAGAGCCGGCGGCGCCGGTGCCGCTGGCCGTGTCGCTGGCGCTTTGCTCGCTGCTGCCCACCTGCACGAAGGTGGTGATGACGTTGGGGTCCTTGAGCGACTGCTCCTCCAGGTACCTGACGATGCGGTCGGTCTCCTCGATGTTGGTGCCCACCGGCATGGTGAGCTTCAAGTAGAGCATGGAGCTGTCGGTCGAGGGCATGAACTCGGTGCCCAGGAAGAGGGCCGCGGCGGCGACGGCAAGCACGAACGCGGCCCCGATGCCGAGCAGCACCCGCTTGCGGTGGAACAGCGCCCGGCGCAGCCAGCCCTCGTACAGGTTGCGCGCCTTGGTGAAACGGTCCTCGC
>CAYXCX010000037.1:0-6466 GCA_964463405.1 uncultured Clostridia bacterium | reverse complement strand
TGGTGCGGCGGCGGGTTCGTCAGATCGGAAGAGCGTCGCGGCGGGGAAGAGGGTAGATCTCGGCCGCCAGCATGGGCACGATGGTCAGGGCCACGAACAGCGAGGCCAGCAGCGAGATGATCACCGACACCGACAGGCTCTGGGCCATGCGGCCGGCGATGCCGGTGGCGAACATCATGGGAAAGAAGACCGCGACGGTGGTCAGCGTTGAGGCGGCGATGGCCAGGCCAACCTCGGAGGTGCCCTTGCGCGCCGCCTCGGTGGGGCTCAGCCCCAGCTGCAGGTGGCGGAAGATGTTCTCGATGACCACCACGGCATTGTCGACCAGCATGCCCACCCCCAGCGCCAGCCCGCCCAGGGTGATCAAGTTGAGGGTGTAGCCCATGAGGTAGAAGGCGATGAAGGCCACCACGATCGACAGCGGGATGGTGATGCCGATGGCCAGGGTCGGCTTGAAGTTGCGCAGGAAGAGGAAGATGATCAGCATGGCCAGCAGGCCGCCCAGGATGATGTTCTGCGTGGCCTTGTTGGACATCATCTCGATGATGCGCGACATGTCGAGCCAGACGTGGAACTTGACCCCTTCCTTGAGGGTGGGCTCGACCTCGGCCAAGACCTTCTTGACTTGGCGGGCGACCAGCACCGAGTTGGCCCCCGAGCTCTTGGTGACCATCATCATGATGCCCGAAGTGCCGTTCATGCGCAGCTTGAGCCGCTCCTCCCTGGGGGCCTCGCGCACCGAGCCGATGTCCTTGAGAAAGATGGGGGCGCCCGTGCGGCTCATGCCGACCAGCACGTGCTGGATCTCGGCCAGCGACTTGAACTCGCCCAGGCTGCGCAGCAGGTACTCCTTGTGGTTTTCGGTCATGTAGCCGGCCGGCAGGTTGATGTTGGAGGCCTGGATGGCCCCCTCCACCTGGCCGATGTTCAGGCCGCGCGACTCGAGCTTGCCCTTGTCGACGACCACCTGCACCTCGTTCATCTCGGGCGAGAAGACGGCGGCCGAGGCCACGCCCTCGATGCGCTCCAGGCGGGTGGCCACCTCGTCGTCAATGTAGTCGCGCAGCCGGCTCAGGTTCCAGCCTTCGCCGGTGATGCCGTAGGCGATGATCGGCATCTGCGAGAAGTTGAACTTCATGACGAACGGGTCGTCGGCGCCGTCGGGCAGGTACTGCGAGTACATGCTGATGGTGTCGCGCACGTCCTGGGCGGCGAAGTCGAGGTTGACCCCCCACTCGAACTCGATCATGACCACCGACTGCCCTTCGAGCGAGATCGACTGGAGCTTCTTGATGTTGGAGACGGTGGAGACGAACTGCTCGACTGGGCGGGTGATGTTCTGCTCGATGTCCTCGGACGAGACGCCGGCGTAGGTGGTGATGACGGTGATGTAGGGGTAGTCCATGTCGGGCAGCATGTCCAGCCCCAGCTTGGTGAACGAAATCATGCCCAGGATGACGATGACCAGCACGACCATGGACATCGTCACCCGTTTCTTGAGCGAAAAATCGACGATCTTCATTTTATTTCTCTCCGGCCACGACGATGGCGGTCCCGTCCTTGAGGTCGTAGCTGCCCTGGACCAGCACCTGGTCGCCGGCCGCGACGCCGGAAAGCGCCTCGAAGCGGGCGCCGTTGCGCAGGCCGACGGAGACGGCGCGCTTGCGGGCCATGCCGTTCTCGTTGACCATGATCTCCCGGTCACCGGCCAGCAGCGCCGACAGCGGCAGCAGCAAGACGTTTTCCTTGCGTTCGATCTCGATGGCGATGTCGGCGTAGACGCCGGCCTTGATCTTCATCTCGGGGTTGCCGATCCTGACCTCGACCTTGAAGGTCTTGGAGAGAGGGTCGGCGGCGAGGTTCTTGGAGTAGACCTCGCCGGCGAAGGCCTCGCCGGGCCGCGAGGAGATCGCGACCTGGCACTTCTGCCCGATGCGGATCTTTTCGATCTCCTCTGCCGGCACGTCGATGGCCACCTTGACCTGGGCCAGGTCCATCAGGGTCAGGATGCTCTGCCCCATGCCCATCATGGGGTTGATCATGTCGCCCTCCTCCATGTTCTTGGCGGCGATGATGCCGGCGAAGGGGGCGCGCATGTTGGACTTGTTCACGGTGTAGTCCACCAGGTCGAGGTTGGCCCGGGCGCTCTTCAGCTGCGTGTCGGCGGCGTCGAGCGCCAGCTTGGCGTTTTCGTACTGCATCGAGGAGATCGCCTTGCCCTCCAGCATCTTCTTCATGCGCTCCTCGTTCAGCCGGGCGTTCTGGAAGGCGGTCTCGGCCACGGCGACGGCGGCGCGCGCCTGCTTCTGCTGCAGCTCCAGCTGCGTCATGTCCAGGGTGGCCAGCAGCTCGCCCTGGGCAACCTTGTCGCCTTGCTTCTTGAGGATGCGGCCCACGCGGCCCGAGGCCTCGGGGGTGATGTTGGCCGTCTTCCAGGCACTGACCGTCCCCTTGTAATTGAAGTATTTGGCCAGGGTCCCTTTCTCGGGCGCCTGCGTCTTGACCAGCAGCGGCTTCTGCTGCAGGTCGGCGTTCTGCTGCTTTTTGCCGCAGAAAGACAGGGACAGCGCGAAAACCAGCAACCATGCGATCGAGATCTTGTTCATGCGACTCCTCCGTTCAGGTCGACGCCGGTCAGCTTTTCCAGCTCGGCGATGGCGATGTTATAGTTGTACAGGGCCTGCAGGTAGTTCACCTTGGCCCGCGTCAGCTCGTTGTAGGAAGAATTCAGCTCCAGGATGGTGATCATCCCCTCCTTGTAGCTCAGCTCGGCGATGCGCGCCCCTTCCTTGGCGCTCTCCACGTTCTTCAGCCCCAGCTGGATGTTCTCGTACTCCTGGCGCACGGTGCGGAAGCTGCTCTCGGCCTGCAGGCGCGTGCCGTCGGCCAGTTGGCGCTCGCCCAGGTCCATGATCTTGCGCAGCACGTTCATCTCCCCCACCTGGGCGCTGCGCTTCAGACCGGTGAAGATGGGCCAGCTCATGCCCAGGGAGACCGAATAATAGTCTTCCCAGTTGTCCCGGCGCAGCTTGAAATAATCCGATTGGTAGCTGAAGTTGGCCACGATGGAGAAGTTGGGCACGTACTGGGCCCAGGTGATCCTGCGCAGGTTGTCGATCTTCTGCTTTTCCAGGCGCAGCTGCTTCAGCTCCGAGCGGTTGGCCAGCGAGTCGCGCAGCAGCTCGGCCAGGTCCAGCTGCAGCGCGCGGTAGCCCAGCTCGCCGCGCAGAAGGACCTCCTGCTCGGGAGGCAGGCCCAGCATCAGCTTGAGGCCCAGGCGCGACGTCTCCAGCAGGTTCTCCACGCGCAGCACGTCTGGCTTGACGGAGCTCAGCGCCAGCTCGGCGCGCAGCAGGTCGTACTGCGAGACCATGCCCAGGTCGAAGCTGTTCTGCACGTTGCGCTGGTTGCCCTCGGCCAGGGCCAGGGCCTCGCGGTGGGCCTGGAGAAGCTGCTCCAGAATCTGGATGTTGTAGAAAGCCTTGCGCACGTTCAGGATGGTGTCGGCCCGCGAGTTCTTCTCCTTTTCCTTGGCCAGGCGCAGGTCGATCTCCGCGTTCTTGTAGTTCCAGAAGATCTTGCCCCCGGTGAAGACCGGCTGGGTGACCTGGAAGGAGAAGGTGTAGTCCAGCTGGAAGCGCAGCGAGGCCTTGGTCGGCTCGCCGCCGGGGACGAACGAGGGGATCTCGATGGTCATCAGCTTCTGGTCCAGGATCTTGGCCCCGGTCAGGTTGGCCTCGGGAAGGAAGCCGAAGGCCTGCAGCTGGCGGAAGCGGTACTGGCGCACCTCCTGCTGGCTGGCCTGGTAGGCGGGATTTCCGGCCAGGGCCATCTCGATGGCCTGATCGACCGTCAGCTCCAGGGGCTCGCCGGCGGCGAACCCCAGCGCCGACATCAGGAACAATGCAATAAATGCCTTTTTCATCATGCCTCCTATACCAATATCCCGTTCTTCAGCAGCCTCATGATCAGCTTCTTCAGCTTTTCATGGTCGTTGACCTCGCCCTTGATCGAATCCCAGAAAGCGCCTTCGAGCAGGGTGCTCAACCCCATGCCGATCAGTTCGACGGAGAATTCATTGAGGACCTCGGGGCGAACGATATCCTTCATGAACTCGCCCAGTTGCCTGGCGGTTTCCTGTCTTTTACGAAGTTCGCCGTTCATATGTTCTTCAATATTTTCGCATTCATTGACGACCATGTGATGTTCCTTGATCATCATCTTGAGGAAATCACGCTTCTCCTGCATATACTCAATGGACAGGTCGATGAACTCCTCGATGATCAGGTACTTGTCCTTTGCCTGGTTCATGATGGCCTTGCCTTTCTCATTGATTTCATTCTGAAACCTCGAGAATAGCCCCATGAACAGTGACGCCTTGCTTGGGAAATAATTGTAAAGGGTCGGCTTGGAGATCTGGCATTTCTCGGCGATTTTGTCCATGGAGGTATTTTTATAGCCGAGTTGAGTGAAAAGGGATTCGCAGCAGTTTAAAATAAAGTCCCGCATGATATCTTCTTTACTTTTAGTCAAAATATTTAACCTCCAGTTTTCTAAGTTTACTTCGAGGATAAAATATTTACCCTGCGTTAACTATTTTAACTCAAAGTTTTCTAAATGTCAACTATTTTTTTATTTTAAATCGTTATATCTATAGCACCCGATCAGGTGGTCGTTGACCATCCCTGTCGCCTGCATGTGGGCGTAGACGATGGTCGAGCCGACGAACTTGAAGCCGCGGCGACGCAAATCGGAGCTGATCTTGTCGGAAAGGGGCGTCCGGGAAGGAATTTCGCCGTCGCGCCGCCGGCGGTTTACGATGGGCCCTCCCCCGGTGAAGCTCCACATATAGGCGTCAAAGCTCCCAAATTCCTCGCGGACCTCCAAAAAAGCCCTGGCATTGGCGACCGAAGCGGCTATCTTTGCCCGGTTGCGGACCAGTCCGGAATCCGCAAGCAAATCTTCCATCTTGGCTTCGTCGTAGCCGGCGACCTTGCCGAAGTCGAACCCGTCGTAAGCCCGCCGGTAATTTTCCCGCTTTTTCAGCACCAGCAGCCAGTTCAGCCCGGCCTGCACCCCTTCCAAGAGCAGGAACTCGAACCATTTGCGGTCGTCATGGAGCGGAACCCCCCACTCCCGGTCGTGATAATCGATATACAGCGGATCGGACAGGCACCACGGGCATCTGGAGATCTTCAAACTGCTCATAGGTCTATTTTCTTACAAATATAAAATAATGCAACCTAGGCAAGCTCTCAATTCCCTATTCAGCAGCTTGAGGACACGCCGGTCCTGCAAGGTACCACGTACCAGGTACCACGTACCATGTTGAAACCCGATTCCCTGCAAAAAATTGAACTCGCCAGCATGGAACGTGAATGAAGGTGGGGTTCCATGTACCATGTTAACGAGCACTGGTGCTTCCAGGGGATTTGGTTTTGAACTTGGTACGTGGCACTTGGCACATGGAACATATAATCCCACTCGTGGCTCACGCCACTCCGGGACGCCGCCCTCAAGTGTTTTTACCTGGTACTGGGTACATGGTACGTGGTACCTCGATGGGCCGTCGTATCTTCCAGTTGCTGACTAGGGAATCCCTAGCTCGTTCTATTGTTTTTCTTCTAATAGCTGCTGCTCTGGGCTTCCTTGACTTTCCCGCCCCCCAAGGGTACAGTGGCGCCATGGTCGGCCATTCGAGCAATCTGGAGCAGATCCGCGCCATCCTGGCGGCGAAGCGCCTGCGCATTTCCAGGCGCAAGATCGCCGACAGCCTGGCCCTGGTCGAACGCTCGCAGGAGATCTTTCCCCAGCCCCAGCAGCAGGCGCTGCTGGTGCAGCTGCTGCACCTGCACGAGAAGAGCCGCAAAAAAGTGCTGGTGCAGCTGGAGGAGCTCGGGGAAAAGAACCTGCCGCTGACCGTGGTCATGGGCGTGCTGGCCGAGGATTGGCGCGGCATGGGCAACTCCATCCTGGGCATCATCCACCAGCGCCACGGCAACGTCCTGTTCATGAAGGGGTTCACCCTGACCGTGCAGGAGCGCCTGCTGGGCGTGGTCCTCCTCTCGTTCCGCATCGAGAGCGCCGAGGAGTATGGCCGCTTTCTCAAGGACAAGCGCGCCCTGCTGCAGACGCTCGCCGACGCCTCGCAGGGGACCCGGGGCAAGACCATGCTGCTTGAGGACGAGACGATCAAGTTCGAACTGTACAACCAGGTGGTGCGCGCCATCCGCCGCTCCTACCGCGGCCCCGACCTGGACCAGATCATCGGCGAGAACGGCGAGGCGCTGAAGTTCTTTTCGTCGCGCTCGCGCGAGTACCTGCAGGAGCGCAAGATCGCCGACCTGGCGGCGCTGATCCTGGACAACTTCCGCTTCCAGAAGCAGGTGCGCGAGGGGCGCGCCGGCAAGAAGATCAAGGTCAAAAATTTCGAGACGCTGGACGAGCGCCTGACCGGCATCACCTT
>CAYXCX010000036.1:9869-11487 GCA_964463405.1 uncultured Clostridia bacterium | reverse complement strand
CTGGAAAATCTTCTTGATGAAAACCGGGCGGTTGTCACGGGGATCATATTGGCCGAATTACTGACCGGGATCGCCAATGAAAAGGATCAGCATTTTCTGGAAGAATGTTTCCTGGGCCTGCCTTTCCTGGAAACGACCCGCCAAATATTTGCTGCTACAGGGAAAATGGGGAACACATTGCGTAAAAAAGGCATCACCATGCCTATCTCAGATATACTGATCGCCGCCCTGGCCAAGGCTCATGGCCTGACCGTTCTCACCCTGGACAATCATTTCCAAACCCTGGCCCGGCCGCTGGGAGTTCAAATGGAATTGCTGAAAGGATTTTAGCATGCCATCATCAGCGCTATTTTTTTGGGAAAAAAAAGACAGAGCCAATCGACATGGCTCTGCCTGGCAACCCGCAAAAGTGCGATTCAGTAAAAGCTCAAAATCCAACAAAAAAGGTGGGCCATGGCAAAAAAAACTTTTGTCCTAGACACCAACGTCATCCTGCACGACCACGAGTGCATCTACAGCTTCGAGGACAACGACATCGTCCTGCCCATCACCGTGCTGGAGGAGCTGGACCAGTTCAAGCGCGGCAGCGACCAGATCAACTACAACGCCCGCGAGTTCATCCGCGTCCTGGACGGCCTCTCCGGCGACAAGATCGTCAAGGGCGGCACCCGCCTCAACCCCAAGGGGGGCAAGATCCGCATCGTCACCGAGCACCTGCAGGAGCCCGAGGTGACCCGGGTCTTCACCGAGAACCGCCCCGACCGCCGCATCCTCAGCGTCGCCCACTGGCTGTCGCGCCAGAAGCGGCCGGCAGGCGGCCAGGTGGTGCTGGTCTCCAAGGACGTCAACCTGCGCCTGAAGGCCAAGTCACTGGCCATCGTGGCCCAGGACTACTTCACCGACCGCGTCCAGGACATCGACCGGCTGTACATGGGCAAGCGCGCCGTCCACGGCGTTCCCGGCGAGCTGATCAGCCGCTTCTACCAGGACGCGGAGGGAATCGACCCGGCCGCGGCCGGCCTGAGCGACCTGCTGCCCCACGAATACTGCATCCTCAAGAACGGCAGCAAATCGGTCCTGACCTACCACAACCCCGAATCGGGCCGGCTGGAGCGCATCGAGAAGAAACCGGCCTTTGGCATCACGCCCAGGAATGCCGAGCAGATCTTCGCCCTGCACGCCCTGACCCGCCCCGGCGTCCTGCTGGTCACGCTGGCGGGCAAGGCCGGCACCGGCAAGACGCTGCTGGCGCTGGCGGCGGCCCTGGAAACGAGCCGCCAGTTCCGCCAGGTCTTCCTGGCCCGGCCCATCATCCCCCTGTCCAACCGCGACATGGGCTTCCTGCCCGGCGACATCGACTCCAAGCTGGACCCGTTCATGCAGCCCCTGTTCGACAACCTGACGGTGATCAAGAACCAGTTCCACGAGAACTCGACCGAGTTCCGGCGCATCCACGGCATGCTGGAGGACAAGAAGCTCTGCATCACCCCCCTCTCCTACATCCGCGGCCGCAGCCTGGAGCGAATCTTCTTCATCGTCGACGAGTCGCAGAACCTGACGCCGCACGAGGTGGATACCATCATCACCCGCTCCGGCTAGGGTAGCAATATGGTCTTCA
>CAYXCX010000036.1:0-9859 GCA_964463405.1 uncultured Clostridia bacterium | reverse complement strand
CCAGATCGACACCCCCTACCTGGACGCCCGCTCCAACGGCCTGACCTACCTGATCCACCGCATGAAGGGGCAGAAGATCTACGCGCACATCACCCTGGAGAAGGGCGAGCGCTCCATGCTGGCCGAACTGGCCAGCGATCTGCTTTAGGCGAGGCAACGACCAATTAGTGATAGTGTTAGTGTTAGTGTTAGCAGAGCCAAGATAGTGAATATGGGCAAGCACTAAAAAAAAAAGCTCCAGGACCGCAAATCAATGAACTCTCCCTTAGTGCGGTTTTCTTATTCTTGCTTTTCTCTTGCCTTACGCCTTTCGCCCTACACCTTGCGCCGAAAACTGTTTTTAACAGCTAGCAGGAACTACTTCGAGTTCTGCTATTCGAACACCTTCTCTAGCGCCTGGTAGGCGTCATGCACCATGCCGACCCGGGCGACGATATCCTTTTCCAGGCACGTTTTGCCGGCGGCTTCCAGGAGCTTGGTCTCGGCCAGCAGCTTGGCGGCGGCGGCCTGGAAGGCCTCGGTCCTGGCTTCCAGGCGCCTGGAAAGAGTGGCCTTGGTGACGGCCTCGGCCTTGGCGGCCATGTCGGGAGCCGCGGCGCAGATGTCGGCGTACTTTTTCTCGGGAAGATACTTGTGGAAGACCACGTAGAGCACCTTGTGATAGGCGTCCACTTCCCCGGCCACCGGGCGGATGGCGCGCACCTGCATCTCGAAGCGCATGTGCAGCCGCTCGGCGGCGTCGAGCAGCGCCTGGCCGTCCGTGCCGGCGGCGGCCTTCTTGTAGGCGGCGACCGCCTGGTTGAACTCGGCCAGGCCGCTCTCCCAGGCCTGCTTCTTCTCGCGCAGGATGCCGGGCAGGACGGCGGCGTTGATCTTCGCCATTCCGGCCTCGATCGCGGGCAGGAAGCCGCGCAGGGCCGCGTAGTCCTTGGCCGGGAAGGCGGTATGCCAGATGGGATATATGACTTCGTGAAAATCGATCAGCTCGGGAACTGTGCTCTCGGTCTCGGGATTGGGAATATGCTCGGCGGGCAGGACGAAACCCAGGCTCAGCAGGCAGACAAGCAAAACAAAACGCACGATCTTATTCATTGATCCTCCCTGTTCTATGCGCTCAATTCCATGAAACAGGATGACAGAAGGCGGGATGGAGAAAACAGACGGAAGAGAGAGTATGTCTCTTGCCGTCGGCCGTCTGCCCTGCACCGTCCGCCATCTTCTACAGCGAGTTCTCCACCACCTTCAGCTTAAGCCTGGACAGGTACTCGGTGATCTTGATCTTCTTGGGACAGGCCTCCATGCAGTTGAAGACGGTGTGGCAGCGCCAGACGCCGTTCTTGTCGTTGACGATCTCCAGGCGCTGGTCGGCGCCGTCGTCGCGGCTGTCGAAGACGAAGCGGTAGGCCTTGAGCAGGGCCGCCGGCCCCAGGTACTCCTGGTTGGGCCACGAGCTCGGGCAGGCGGCGCTGCAGGCGGCGCAGAGGATGCACAGCGTCGACTCGCCGATCTGCTCCAGCTGCTCCTGGGTCTGCACGAACTCCTTGTCGGGCAGGGGCTTGTCGACGATCAGGTAGGGCCGGATGCGCTGGAGCTTGGCGAAGAAGGGCTCGAGGTCGACGACCAGGTCCTTGATGATCTCGAAGCCCGAGAGCGGCTCGATCTTCAATTTCGTCCCGAAGCGGTGGATGGGGGTCTCGCAGGCCAGCACGTTGCGGCCGTTGACCTTCATGGCGCAGGAGCCGCAGATCGAGCTGCGGCAGGAGCGGCGGTAGGCCAGGGTGCCGTCGTGCTGCCAGTGGATCTCGTTGAGCACGTCGAGCACGGTCGATTCGTCGTCGACCGAAATGGCGAACTCCTGCCAGCGCGGCTTCGCCTCCGCGGCCGGGTCGGGCTGGTAGCGCAATATCTTCGCGGTGATGTCGATCTTGGCCATGGTGCTCCTCCTAGTATTTCCTTTCCTGCGGCTGGTACTGCGGGTAGATGACCACCGCCTTGCTGAAGTCCAGCACGATCTTGCCGCCGCGGCGCCAGGCCAGCGTGTGCCGCAGCCAGTCGCCGTCGTTGCGCTTGGGATAGTCGCTGCGGAAATGCGCGCCGCGCGACTCCTTGCGCGCCAGCGCCCCCTCGACGATCACCTCGGAAAAACCGAGCAGGTTGTCCAGCTCCAGGGCCTCGATCAGGTCGAGGTTGAAGGCCGGGCCCCTGTCGTCGACCCCGACCTGCTTGTAGCGCTCCTGCAGCTCCTTGATCACGGCCAGCATCTTCAGCATGTCGTCCTGGTTGCGGAAAACGCCCATGGTCTTGGTCATGTTCTCCTGCAGCGTCTCGCGGATGGGGGCGTGGCGCTCCTTGCCGCCGGCCCACAGCCGGTCGATCTTGGCCTGGGCGGCCTCCAGCGGCTTGGCCGGCAGCTCGGCGTAGGCGTTGCGGCGGCAGAACTCGGTCATGTGGCCGCCGGCGATGCGCCCGAAGGTGGCGGCATCCTGGAGCGAATTGGTGCCCAGGCGGTTGGCGCCGTGCAGCGAAAGGCAGGAAGCCTCGCCGGCGGTGTACAGCCCCTTAACCACCTGGCCGGCGGCGTCCCTGATCACCTCGGTGCGCACGTTGGCCGGAATGCCGCCCATCGAGTAGTGCGCCGTGGGCTGGATGGGAACCGGCTCCTTGATGGCGTCGACCTTGAGGTAGTTCAGCGCCAAGTCATAGATTTGCGGCAAGCGCGTGAGGATCTTGTCGCGGCCCAGGTGGCGCAGGTCCAGGTACACGTAGTCCTGGCCGTGGATGCCGCGTCCCTCGTTGATCTCGGTCTGCTCGGCCCGCGAGACCACGTCGCGCGGCGCCAGCTCCATCTTGGCCTCGGCATAGACCTTCATGAAGCGCTCGTTGCGGTCGTTGACGATGTAGGCGCCCTCGCCGCGGGCGGCCTCCGAGAGCAGGATGCCGTGCTTGTACAGGCCGGTGGGGTGGAACTGGACGAACTCCATGTCCTCCAGCGGCAGCCCCGCTTCCAGCACCAGGGCCACGCCGTCGCCGGTGTTGGCGTGGGCGTTGGAGGTGACCTTCCAGGCGCGGCCGTAGCCGCCGGTGGCCAGCAGCACCGCCTTGGCGTCGGAGACATGCAGGCCGCCGGCGCGGATGTCCCAGGCCACCAGGCCGCGCGAAACGTCGTCCTTGAGGAGCAGCGACAGCACCTGGAACTCGTTGAAGAACAGGACGTTGTGCTTGAGGCACTGCTCGTACAGGGTGTGCAGCAGCACGTGGCCGGTGATGTCCTGGGCGAAGCAGGCGCGGGGCGCGGAATGGCCGCCGAAGGGGCGCTGGTTGATGCGGCCGTCCTCGGTGCGCGAGAAGGGGACGCCCATGTGCTCGAACTCGTAGACGGTCTTCAGCGCCTCGTCCACGAAGCGCTCGACGATGTCCTGGTCGGCCAGGTAGTCGCTGCCCTTGATGGTGTCGAACATGTGCGCTTCCAGCGAGTCCTCGCCGACATTGGCCAGGGCGGCGGCGATGCCGCCCTGCGCCCCGCCCGAGTGTGATCGGGTCGGGTAGACCTTGGTGATCACGGCGGCGCTCAGGCCGCTCTTGGCCACCTCCAGGGCGGCGCGCAGGCCGGCCAGGCCGGCGCCGACGATCACGGCGTCGATCTTGTGATATTTTCTTGCTTCTTCGATCTTCATGGTGTCGCTCCTTAGGCAGCCTTGAGGGTGTAGAGCTTGATGATGGTCAGCGTGCCGACGAAGAGGAGCGCCACGCCTACCGTCAGCAGCAGGCTGTACCAGACGAGGCGCCAGACTTTGCTGCTGGTGTAGTCCTCCAGGACCGACCACACCCCGTTCAACCCGTGGTACAGGGCGGTGACCAGGAAGGCGAACTGCAGCAGCGGGAACCACCAGCTCTGCGCCCGCGCCAGAACCTGCTGGTACTCGACCGAGCGGCCCGAGGTCAGGAAATGGTAGGTGACGAAATGCAGGAGCAGCAGGACGAAGAGGATGACGGCGGAGACGCGCTGCAGCAGCCAGGCGAGCGAGCCCGAACGCGACGTTTGCTTGAAGTCCTTTTTCATGGCGGCCCTCCCTAGAACGCGTGGCGCAGGAGCATGAAGGAGCCCAGCGCCCACAGGACGAAGGCCGCGGCGATCAGCGCCACGAAGAGCTTCTTGTGCGCCAGCGAGCCCTTGCAGAAATCGACGAGCACGATGCGCGCGCCGTTGAAGGCGTGGAACAGGATCACGCCCCACAGCCCCACCTCCAGCAGCTTGAACAGCGGGCTGCTCAAGAAGGCCATCACGTCGTTGAACGTCTTCTCGCCAAGGGTCAGGCTGTTGATGACCCAGATGTGCAGGCTGAGGTAAAAAATGAGCGCCAGACCCGAGAGCCGGTGCAGGATCCAGGCCCAGGAGCCGATGAAGTTGTAGTACGTGAAATCATAAAAGCGCGTTCTCTTGTACAAGCTCTCCTCCTTCACGCAGATATGCGAAAAAATATTGTAATCCTTTGAAACGGCAACTGCAACCGGCGGTTTGACTTTTGCCGGCAAAAAAAATATTCTGGGCCAATGAAACGCGAGGCGCCCGAACCCCCGCATCCCGACGCCCTGGCGCTGCGCCACCTGATCGGCAAGAACCGCTGGCTGGTGCGCGCCCGCTGGATCTATCCGGTCTTCATCATCACCTTTTTCCTGGCCTACCGCTTCCTGGCCCACCGCTCGCCCATCGGCGCGCGCGACGCGCTGCTGGTCTTCCTGCTGCCCCTGGCGGCCAACCTGCTGTTCCTGACGGCCATCGCCAGGATGGAGCGGGCCGGGGAGGCGACGGCCCCGGGAGCGTGGGGGCGGCTGGCGGCACGCCAGCTCGACGCCGACCTGGCCGCCTTCGCCCTGACCGTCTTCTTCTCGGGCGGGCTGCAGAGCCCGGTCATCGCCCTGATGATGCTCACCATCGTGATTTCCACCTTCCTGGCCGAGCCCCGCCGGGCGCTGCGCCACACGGTGGCCGCCATGGCCCTGCTGCTGGCCATCGCCCTGCTCCAGGAAGGCGGCGGCTTCTTCAGCGGCCCGATGGTCACCGACCTGCTGGCCCACTACTTTCTCTTCGTCTTCACCTACGTCGTGTCCGGCTACCTGGCCCAGAATTTGCGGCGCAACGAGGAGCTGCTGCAGGAGCTGCTGCTGCAGTCCCGCACCCTCGCGGTCAGCGACGGCCTGACCGGCCTCTTCAACCAGACCCATTTCTTCCGGCTGCTCGACCGCGAGACCGACCGCTGCCAGCGCGACGGCCAGGGCTTCGCCCTGATCATCTTCGACGTCGACCACTTCAAGAACTTCAACGACCGCCACGGCCACCTGCGCGGCTCGGAGACGCTGCGCGCCGTGGCCGACGTCATGCGCCGCAAGTTCCGCGCCGGCGACCTGCTGGCCAAGTACGGCGGCGACGAGTTCGTGATCATCCTGCCCAAGGCCGACAAGGTCGGCGCCTACCTGGCCGCCGAGAGGCTGCGCGAAGGGGTCGAAAAGCACGCCTTCCCGGGCGCCGAGACGCAGCCGCTCAAGAAGCTCACCATCTCCATCGGCCTGGCCGCCTGCCCCGAGCACGGCGCCGAGGCCGACGAAATCCTCAGCCGCGCCGACAAGGCGCTCTACTGCGCCAAGGAGTCGGGGCGCAACCGCACCGTCATCTACAGCGCGTCGATCGAGAAGGAGCCCGAATGAACAATACCGGCTTCCCCGCCGGGCGCGCCAGCGGCCTGCTGCTGCACGTCACCTCCCTGCCCGGCGGCGCCGCCTGCGGCACCCTGGGCCGCGAAGCCCAGGCGTTCGCCGCCTTCCTGGCCGCCAGCGGCCAGTCCTACTGGCAGGTGCTGCCGCTGGGGCCGGTGTGCCGCCACTGGAACTACTCCCCCTATTCGTCGCCTTCCACCTTTGCCGGCAACGAGATGCTGGTGGACGCCGGGGCGCTGCAGGAGCGGGGATGGCTGGCCGCCGGAGACCTTCGCAGCGCGGGGCCGCCAGGGGACTTCTGCGACCTGGACGCCGCCGACGCCGCCAGCGCGGCCCGGCTGGACGCCGCCTGCCGGCGCTTTTTCGCCCAGGCCGGCGAGGCCGACGCGGCGGAGTTCGCCCGCTTCTGCGCCGAGGAGAAGGGCTGGCTGGAGGACTACGCCCTGTTCCGCGCCCTGGCCGACCGCTTCGCCACCTTCCAGTGGACCGCCTGGCCCGCCGACATTGCCCGCCGCCAGGGCGATGCCCTGGCCCGCTGGCGGCGCGAGCTGCGCCAAGCCGTCGACAGGCGCCGCTTCGAGCAGTTCGCCTTCTTCGGCCAGTGGCGGGCGCTGAAGCGGGCCGCCAACCGCCTGGGAGTGCGCCTGATCGGCGACATCCCCTTCTACGTCAATTTTGAGAGCGCCGACGCCTGGGCGCACCCCGACATCTTCCAGGTCGACGGCCAGACCGGCCAGCCCGCGTTCGTGGCCGGCGTCCCCCCAGACTATTTCAGCGCCAGCGGCCAGCGCTGGGGCAACCCCCTCTACCGCTGGCAGGGGGAAGGCGGCCTGCACGGCCCCACCGTGGACTGGTGGGGCGCGCGCATCCGCCACCTGCTGCGCCTGGTCGACGTGCTGCGCATCGACCACTTCCGCGGCTTCGATTCTTATTGGGCCATCCCGGCCGAAGAGCCGACCGCCGTCCGCGGCAGCTGGCAACCGGGCCCGGGCCTGGCTTTCTTCGACCGCCTGCGCCGGGAGCTGGGCGATCTGCCCCTGGTGGCCGAGGACCTGGGCGAGATCACGCCGGCGGTGGAGGAACTGCGCGACCGGCTGGGCCTGCCGGGCATGAAAATCCTGCAGTTCGCCTTCGATGGCCGCGGCGACAACCCCTACCTGCCCCACAATTTCCCCCACGGCAACTGCCTGGTCTACACCGGCACCCACGACAACAACACCAGCAACGGCTGGTTCTACGGCGGCGAAACCGACGAAACGCGCAAGCGCCATGTGCTGGAGTACATGGGCCTGGACCACCGCGACGAATTCCACTGGCATTTCATCCGCCTGGCCCTGCAGTCGGTGGCCCGCCTGGCGCTGCTTCCGGTCCAGGACATCCTGGGCTACGACGGGCGCTTTCGCATGAACACGCCGGGAATGGGGGCCGGGAACTGGAGCTGGCGCCTGACGCCGGGAGCCCTCACCCCGGAGATCGGCCGCAGGTTGCGGCGGTTGACCGAGCTGTACGGCCGCCTGCCGGCAAGCGGCAGCCTGTCCTGATTTTTCTTCTTGCGCCGCCAGGTGTAGCTAAAACAGGACAACTGCCGCGGCGGAATCTTGGCATGCGAATTGCATTCAAAGAAACGAGGAGGTCAACATGAAAAAGACCTTGATTGCATTGGCCAGCCTGATGTTGCTGTGGGGCGCCCTCTGGTCCGACGAAGAAATAAACGCCAGCGAAGCCCAATATTACGATAACGCCAAAGTCGTGCGCATCAAGAGCGTCACGGGCGAGGGATTCGTCCAGCGTTCGTACGAGGAGGGAATGGAAGAGGCCACCCCCAACCTGCCCCTGTTCGAGAAGGACACCGTGGGCACCACCGACGGCCGCCTGGCCGTCTACCTCGGCCGCCTGAACTACCTGCGCCTCGACGCCGACACGGCGGTGGTGCTGGAGAAGGTCCCGGCCCTGCGCCGGACCGAGCTGGCCCTGCGCCTGGAGGCCGGCAGCCTCTACCTGGACATCGAGAGCCTCGACCACGAGAAGGCCATCGAGATCCAGACCGCAGACTGCGGCGTCTTCCTCCTGGACAAGGGGGTGTACCGGGTCAATGCCGGCGCCGACGGCCGGACCGAGGTGGTGGTGTTCGAGGGCATTGCCGAGGTGGCCGGCTCCGACAGCAGCCGCAACGTCCGCGAAAACCAGAAGATCGTCATGGCCGGCGGACGCATGGCCGAGCGCCCCTTCTATTTTTATGCCTCGGACAAGGACGACTTCGACCGCTGGAACGAGGACCAGAACCGCGAGCTGGGCTACGCCCGCTACGGCACATCGCGCTACCTGCAGAGCGGCTACGAGGATTACGAGCACGAGATGTCCCGCTCCGGCCGCTGGGTCTACATGTCCGATTACGGCTCTTATGTGTGGTACCCGACGCTGGCCGGGGCCGATTGGCGGCCCTATTTCAACGGCCGCTGGGTCTGGCACCCCTACTACGGCTACGTCTGGACCTCCTACGACGCCTGCGGCTGGTTCACCCACCACTACGGCCGCTGGCACTGGGGCCACGGCCAGGGCTGGTACTGGATCCCCGCCTACCACTGGTCGCCGGCCTGGGTGTCCTGGTCGTGGGATGACCATTATTACGGCTGGTCGCCGCTCAGCTGGTGGAACCGGCCGGTGATCATCGTCAACAATTACTGGGACCGCCATTACAACTACCACCGCGGCATCCCCCGCCACTCGCGCTCGACCATCATCATCCGCAAGAACGAGCTGGCGGCGGCCAACATCCACCGCGTGGCCCTGAAACAGGGCGAGCCGGGCCAGGGCGGAGACGCCATCGCCTACCGCGGTTCGGGGCCGAAAGCTCGCCCCGAGTCAAGCCAGGTCACAGTGATCAACGCCAGGGGGCGCCAGGTGACCTACAAGCAGGGAGCCGTGGTCAGCGCCGAGAAGTACCGCACCCAGGGCTCCGACATCCGCAGCGCCGTCTACAAGTACGAGGCCCCTTCGGCCCGTGAGACCGTCCGCGCCGGCATCGGCGACGACGCCCGCTTCCGCAGCCGCGACGCTGAAGAAGCCACGGCCGCTCCCCGCGTCCGCTACGGCTCGGGCGGCGGCGATTCCAGCGGCGCCGCTTATCGCCAGAAATCAGACGATTCAGGCGGCGGCGCCTACCGCAGGAAATCCGACGATTCAGGCAGCGGCGCCAGCGGCGCCTATCGCAGCCGTTCCGGCGGCTCCTCTTCCTCCTCCTCTTCTTCGTCTTCGTCCTCGTCTTCGTCCTCCTCCTCCTCCGGCTCCACGGCCAGGAAAAAGAAGACCAATGAGCCTTCCTATTTCTCGTACTCAGGCGGAGGCGCCGGCGGCTCCGGCGGGGCCGCCTCAGCCGCCCCCCGCTACCACAGCCGCACCGCCACAGCCTACGCAACCAGCTCCCCCTCGCGCTATGAAGCCATCCGGCGCATCCTCGGAACCTACTATTCTTCCGGCAGAGCCGCCGCGGCCTCCCGCGGCCGCCTGGAAAGCTCCGGCGACGCCGCGATGAGCTCGGGCGGTTCGTCCTCTTCCGGGAGCGCGGTCCGCTTCCGCAGCTCCGGGTCAAGCAACAAATCCTACTCGTCTTCGGGAGGAGCCTATTCCAGCTCCAGCCCTTCCTCGAGCGGCTCCTATTCCCGTTCTGGCTCCAGCAGTTCCGGCTCCTCCAGCGGCTCCTATTCCCATTCCAGTTCGGGTTCCGGCGGTTCATCCGCCAGGAGTTCCAGCTCCTCCTCCAGCAGCTCGAGCAGCGGCGGCAGAGCCCGGAAGAAGTAGGAACGGCGAACTCTTAGAATTGGTGTTAGTGTTAGTGTTGGCAAAGCCAGGAAAGTGAACCTTTGCGAACTATTCTTGGCTACAAAAGCCGGCACTGGCATGAGTCCTGCATTGCGCATTTTCTGCCTATTGCGGGCGGCCAGGGTGAGAAAGGGTTTTTTGCAAGTTCGATTCGGCACAGCTCATCCATGATCAGGCTAGAGCCCCTTCCAGCTTGCAGAGTCCGTTGATTGCTGTTCCTAACACTAACACTAAGAGATCGTTTCTTATTTTTCTTTTTTCAGTGATATTTGCTATAATGCTGTCGCCCGCGAACGGAGAAGCGCATGAAAATTTTCCTGGACACCGC
>CAYXCX010000035.1:8722-11808 GCA_964463405.1 uncultured Clostridia bacterium | reverse complement strand
TAAGGAAAAAGTGCTGAGCACGATCAAGAAGAAGTAGCGACACGGCGATAAGCCTTCATACAGAGCTTTGCGGAGACGACGAATCGTCCGGCGAAGCAAGGAGAAATTCGCATGAAAATTGCCATCACCACATCGGGAAGCGACCTGAGTGCTCCCCTGGACAGCCGGTTTGGAAGATCGCCAAAATTCCTGGTTTATAACCTGGACAACGAAAAGTTCGAGATCATCGACAATCAGCAGAACCTGAACGCCGCCCAGGGAGCGGGCATCCAGTCGGCCGAGACCGTGGTTCGCTCGGGGGCCAAAGCGCTGGTGAGCGGCCACTGCGGCCCCAAGGCCTTCCGCGTCCTCGCCACCGCCGGGGTCAAGGTCTACACCAGCGACGCACCGACTGTCGCCATTGCCCTGGAGAAATTCAAGGCGGGAGAGCTGAAGGAAGCCTCCGGCGCCGACGTCGAAGGACATTGGTAGAAGAAACGATGCGACGAGCAAGGTGACATCATGCCGGGATTTGACGGAACGGGGCCGCGGGGCAGGGGCCCCATGACCGGAAAGGCGCAGGGTTACTGCCTGCTGAATCTACCGGATGACGCTGCGGAGGCTGAGACCGGTTTTGCTGGCTTGGCCGGGGATCCTGTTACCATTGGCCATGATTCCAGAAAGATGGCCGGCTTCTCGCTGCGCAACCGGTTATGGGAGATGCAGGTGGCGCTGGATGAAATGAAATCCCGCCTGGCCGAACTGGAAGCCGGCGGCGGCAAATGATCCTGGCTATCGCCTCGGGCAAGGGCGGCACCGGCAAGACCACGGTGGCCGTGAACCTGGCCCGCGTGCTCGAGCGCCCAGTGCAGCTCCTGGACTGCGACGTGGAAGAGCCGAACAGCCACCTGTTCCTGCCCGGGGAAACGATCGGCACCGAAGCCGTTTCGATCCCGATTCCTGAAGTGGACGAATCTCTCTGCGAGGGCTGCGGCGAATGCGGGCGCTTCTGCGCCTACCACGCCATCATTTCCTTCGGGGCTAAGCCGCTGGTCTTCGCCGATATGTGCCACGGCTGCGGCGGCTGCATGCTCGTATGCCCGAAAAAAGCGATACGGGAAATTTCCAAGCGCATCGGGGCCATCGAAAGGAGGCAGGCCGGCAAGATCAGCCTGGTCACGGGGCGCCTCGATGTCGGCCAGGCCATGGCGCCGCCGCTCATCCGCGCCGTCAAGGAGCGACTGCAGCCGGGCATGCCCGCCATCCTCGATGCCCCGCCCGGGACATCGTGTCCAGTCATCGCCTCCATCCGCGGGGCGGACTTCATCCTGCTGATCACCGAGCCTACTCCCTTCGGCCTACATGATCTCAAACTTGCCGTGGAAACGGTAAAGGAGCTTGGCCTGCCCTTCGGGGTGCTGGTCAACCGCGCCGGCAGCGGCGACGACCGCGTCCACGCGTTCTGCCGCGAGTCGCGCGTGCCGATCCTTGCGGAGATCGCCGATGACCGGCGCATCGCCGAAGCCTATTCCAGGGGTCAACTGATCGTGGAAACATTGCCTGAGTACCGGGAGCTGTTTTCCAGGCTGGCGGAGACGCTGTTGGCGGACCGCAGCAGTAAAGGAGGATTAGCCATGCCGACCTATGAGTACGAATGCGGGAAATGCAAATTCAAGTTCGAGAAGATGCAGCCCATCACGGCCGCGCCGTTGACCCAATGCCCGAAATGTCACGGGCGCGTTCAGCGCATCGTCAGCGGCGGGGCCGGGTTCATCATGAAAAAAACCGCCCATGGCCCGACCGGAAAAGGCGGCGGCGCTTGCAGCCTGCAGCAAACGGGAAAGACCTGCTGCGGCCGCGACGAGCACTGCGGCAAGCCCGCCTGCGGAGAGGAAGAGTGAAGGAGCCTGGATTTAAGCACCTGTATGGCCCCGTTCCGTCAAGGCGCCTGGGACGTTCGCTCGGGATCGACCTGGTCCCTTTCAAGACCTGCACCTATGATTGCGTGTATTGCCAGCTGGGGCGGACCACGAAACGAACGATCCAGCGAAAAGAATACGTGCCGATAGAAGCAGTCGTCCTGGAACTGAAACAAAAACTGGCCGGCGGCGATGCTCCGGACTATATCAGCCTGGCCGGCTCGGGGGAGCCCACACTGAACTCTGGCATCGGTTCCCTGATCAGGAAAATCAAGGACATGACGAAAATCCCCGTGGCCGTCCTGACCAACGGCTCCCTGCTGTGGATGCGCGAGGTCCAGGACGCTTTGGATGCCGCCGATCTCGTGCTCCCTTCATTGGATGCAGGGACCGACGCCCTATTCCGCCAGATCAACCGCCCGCACCGGAGCCTCTGGTTTGCCCAGATGGTCGACGGCATCGCCGGCTTCACCAAGCGTTTCCAGGGGGAGATCTGGCTGGAAGTGCTCCTGCTCGCCGGCGTGACCGGCATCCCGGCGGATGCGCAGAAGATCGCGTCCATGGTCAAGCGCATCGGGCCCGCGCGCACGCAGATCAACACCGTCACCCGGCCGCCGGCCGAAACATATGCCTCTCCGGTTCCGTTCGATCAGCTATGTAAGCTGAAAGACTTATTCCCCGGTCATGTGGAAGTCATCTGCGAGACCGAACGGCCGGTAACGACCGGTGCGTTCCAAGATGAAATAAATGGCGAAAATATCCTGGCCTTACTCCGCCGACATCCTTGCACCTCCGCAGACGTGGCGATAGGTCTGGGCATTCATGCCCTGGCGATACTCAAGCACCTGGACGCCCTCACCCAGGAGGGCCAGGTAGCGATAACCCATATTGACGGGCAGTCATTTTATACTGCCACCGGCGCCAAGGCAAAAAAGGACAGCAGCGCATGAACGAAATCGTAATCATCAGCGGCAAAGGCGGCACTGGCAAGACCAGCATAGCCGCTTCGTTCGCCGTGCTGGCCGAGCGGCCGGTCATCGCCGACTGCGACGTGGACGCGTCCGATTTACATCTGCTTCTGAAGCCGGAGATCATTCACCGTGAGAAATTTCTTGGGGGGAATAAAGCCCGTATCAAGGCAGGACATTGCATCGCTTGTGGAAAATGTGAAGAGCTCTGCAATTTCAA
>CAYXCX010000035.1:0-8712 GCA_964463405.1 uncultured Clostridia bacterium | reverse complement strand
TGTACTTCAACGGCTGCGGCAATGGCAGGGTGGGAGAAACCTTTCGCATCGATCCCTTCGCTTGCGAGGGTTGCGGCGTCTGCGTGCGCTTCTGCGCCGAGAAAGCCATCGAATTCCACCCGGAGATCAGCGGCGAATGGTATGTGTCCAATACCCGCTGCGGGCCGATGGTCCACGCCCGGCTGGGCATCGCCGCCGAGAACTCGGGCAAGCTGGTCTCCACGGTTCGCAAGGAAGCCCGGCGTATCGCCGAGGAGGAAAAGCGCTCTTTGATCATCGTCGACGGCCCGCCGGGCATTGGCTGCCCGGTGATCGCTTCGCTGACCGGCGCCACTCTGGTGCTGGTGGTCACCGAACCGACCGTATCCGGCGAGCACGACCTGGAGCGGGTGCTGAAGCTGGCCCGCCATTTCGACATGCCGGCGGCGGTCTGCGTGAACAAGTGGGACCTGAACCCGGAAATGACCGAACGGATCGAGGACATGGCCCGCCGCTCCGGGGCGAAGATCGCCGGCCGTATCCGCTACGATCGCGCCGTGACCGCGGCGCAGCTGCAAGAACGGGCGGTGGTGGAAACCGCGGCGCCCAGCGCCCAGGATATCCGACAGATATGGAACAATGTAAACCTCCAGGAGAAAATGAAATGAAAGACAAGAACATGAAAACGGATGCGAAAAATGGCAAAGGTACGCAAGCGGCCTGCGATAGTTGTCATGACAAGGAATGCGCTGCGGCTACCCGCAAGAACGACGAAAGCGAGCAGGAATTCACCGAACGTCGTGAGCTCGAGTCTCGTCTCTGCCGCATCCGACACAAGATCGTCGTCCTGTCGGGAAAGGGAGGCGTCGGCAAGAGCACGGTCGCCGTCAATATCGCCGTGGCGTTGCTCATGGCCGGGAAGCGGGTCGGGTTGCTTGACGTCGACATCCATGGCCCGAGCATTCCAACCATGCTGGGGCTGGAGGACGCCAGGCTGCAGGGCAGTACCGACGGTTTACAGCCTGTCGATGCCGACGGCCTCAAGGTCATGTCGCTGGGTTTCATGCTTGGTGACGCCGACCAGGCCGTGATTTGGCGCGGTCCCATGAAGATGGGTGCCATCAAGCAGCTTCTCAAGGATGTTGCCTGGGGAGATCTGGACTATCTGATCATCGATTCCCCGCCCGGGACCGGGGATGAACCGCTCTCGGTCTGCCAGCTGATCGCCAATCTGGATGGAGCCGTGATTGTAACCACTCCGCAAAAAGTGGCGGCGGTGGATGTGCGAAAATCCATTACATTCTGTCGCCAGCTCAGCGTACCTGTGCTTGGCGTGGTAGAGAACATGAGCGGCTTCGCTTGCCCGAAATGCAGCGAGATCACAGCCATATTCTCCAGCGGCGGCGGAAAGAGGATGGCGACGGATATGAATGTACCGTTCCTGGGCTCGCTCCCGATTGACCCGGCCATTGCCGGCGCCTGTGACGATGGCTTGCCATTCGTCCTCCATTTCGCGGCCTCGCCCACGGCGAAGATCATGCGCGAGATCATCCAGCCGCTGCTAACGGTGGGCGCTGCCGAATCACCAGCTAAAAATGATGAAATCGATAAAAAGGAGAAAACAAACATGAAGATTGTTATTCCCGTAGCTGATGGTAAATTGTCAACGCATTTCGGACACTGCGAGCGTTTTGCCCTGATCGACGTGGATCCGACGGAAAAGAAGATAATCAAGCAAGAAGAACTCAAGGCTCCCCCTCATGAACCGGGACTGTTGCCGAAATGGCTGGCGGAGCGGGGCGCAAACATGATCATCGCTGGCGGCATGGGCCAGCGCGCCCAGGCGCTGTTTGCCGAGCACGGCATCGAGGTGGTCATCGGCGCCCCGGCCGAGACGCCGGAAAACCTGGTGAACTCGTACCTGGCTGGAACCCTGCAATCGGGGGATAATGTCTGCGACCACTGAAGACCCCATAACGTTCAGCGCCCAAAATAATCACAGCCGGTGCTGGCTGTGCGGGAACCTGAATCCAAGGTCGCTCAAGCTGGCATTTCAGCCCGCGGGAAAAGGAACCGTAACGGCGCGGTTCCAGGCGCATCCTGAACTCCAGGGATATACCGGGATGCTGCACGGAGGCGTCATTTCCTCATTGCTGGATGCGGCCATGACGCACTGCCTGTTCCATAATGGAGTCCAGGCCGTCACGGGTGATCTTCATATTCGCTTCCTGCAGCCCGTTCCTTGCGACGTTTCTCTGGAGATCTTCGCATGGATCCTTTCCTCTCGGCCACCGGTGTACCGTCTCAGAGCGGAGATTGGCCTTGACGCACATATCGTTGCATGGGCAGAGGCTAAATTCATGCAGCGCCGAGTGCCTCACTGATTTCCGTCAAAACAGCGACACAATTTCATTGAATTGTGGATTGACACGAGTTTTAAAAATGAAGAGTTCGTTGATTGCTTTTTCTAACACAAACACTAACACTAACACTAAGAGATCGTTCTAGAACTTCCTGCTGGCTCCGCCGCCGCCGGAGCGGCCGCCGCCGAACGAGCCCAAGGACGAGCGCGAAGCGGAGGAGGTCGCGCCGGGGGAGGAGAGGCGTGGCGTCGAACTCTCGCGGGTCGTGGCGTAGCTGCACTTGGGGTTGAGGCAGGTCTCGCTGGTCCGCATGCGGCCGCCGTGCTCACGCGTCGCCGCCTCCAGGGTGACGGAACTCGATCTTAGGGTGCGGCGCCCGCACTGCGGGCATTTGCTGGCCTTGCCCAACTTCACGGCCAGTTTCTCGTCGGCGCCGCACCCCGGGCAGCGCCAGAACTCGTAGTCCATGCCGCCCGTCTTTTCCTCGGCCGCCTCCTCGGCGCTCAGCATCACGTCGTCCTCGCTGTCGGCGGCCATGTCCATGGCGGCGCCGCACTTGCCGCAGGGGAGATGGTAGGAGCCGAGCCGCTTTTTCAGCGCCCGGCCGGCGAAGAGGCGGCCGAAGGTGGCCAGCCCCGGCGCGGCCAGCATGGCCACGAAGGGGGTGATGAAGTTCTTGCCGAAGCCGAGGACCAGGAAGAAGGAGATCGCGCCGCCGATCCAGGCCAGGATAACGCTGGCGGGCGTGCCGCTGGCGATCCTGGCGCGTGCGGCCAGGCCGCGGGCCCGGTTGAAGCGCGCCACGGTGAGGGCGATGGCCAGCAGGGCGAAGGCCAGGATGGCGCCGCCGAAGTACAGGGAGGAGCGCAGCGGGTCCCACTTCCCCTTCCTTTTTGGCAGGGGGATGTTCTTTGGCTTGGGCGGCTCCGCTTCGGCCGGCCAGGCCTTTGGCTCGGCGATCGCCAGGGAAGCGTCGCCCGCGGCCTGGACGGCGACATCGCGGGCGGCCAGGAAGAGGCCGCGGCCGAAACGGCCGTCGCGCAAATGGGCCAGCGCCTCGCGCTCCAGCAGGCGCGCAGCCAGGGCGTCGGGAATGTCGGCTTCCAGGCCATAGCCTACTTCCAAGCGCACGAAGCGGTCGTCGCGCGAGCACAGGAGCAGCAGGCCGTTGTCCCTGCCCCTGGCGCCGATGGCGAAACGGCGGAAAACCTTCTCGGAAAACTCCTCGATTCCCAGTCCGCCCAGGTCGCCTACCGTGACCACGGCAAGCTCGGCCGTCGTTTTCGCCTGCAGCTCGCGGCAGATGCCGTCGATCAGCGTCCGGTACTGGGGAGACAGGATGTCGCCGCCGTCGGAAACGAAGGAGCCGTCGGCGCGCCGCGGGTTCACGACCCCTTCGGGGGTTTCGGCCTTCAGTGGCAGCGCCAGGGCGGCCAGGGCGAGCAGGGGCAGCAGGAAGCGGCTTCGATTTTCGCGCATGCGGTGCTCCTCCAGGGGGATGATTGTAAGCGATTGCTGCAGGAAATTCAAAATGCGGGCGGACGGAAATATTTTGTTGACAAGCGAACAAAAGTGTATTAATATAATAGTACAATGAAAAATCATGGGGAACCGACATGAACTTGACGATCGACGCCCATTCGCCCTTGCCGGTCTACCAGCAGATTATGCAATCTATCAAACTGGAGATTCTATCCGGAGGGCTGTGCGACGGCGACCCGCTGCCGTCCATCCGCGACCTGGCCAAGCTGCTGCGCGTCAATCCCAACACCGTAGCAAAAGCCTATTACGCTTTGGAAGCCGAGGGCTTCGGCGAGGGTCGCAGCGGCAGCGGCAGCCGCGTCAAGGTGCCGCCCGGGCGGCAGGACGCCCTGCGCCGGGCCATGCTGGAGAGCGAATTGAAGATATTCCTGGAGAAGGCGGTCTCGCTGGGCTTCTCCCTGGAAGACGTCAGGCTGCTGATAGAGAGGATAAAAAAATGAGCCAAACCATCATCGAGGTCCGCAACCTGTCGTTGAGTTTTTCCAGGAAAAAAGTGCTGGCCGGTTTGAACCTCTCCCTGAATCGGGGAGAATGGGCGGTGATCGCCGGCCGCAACGGCGCAGGAAAAAGCACGCTGCTACGCGCCCTGGCTGGCGTGCTGCTGCCCGATGCCGGGACCATCGTCCGCTCCGGGGATGCGCCAATGGAAAAAGTCGGCTTCATCTCCGACCGCCTCAGCCTTTTTGAGGACTGGACGATCGATCAGGCCGTCGGCTTCCATTGCCGTGCCTTCCACATCGGGGATTTCGACGGCCGGCTGGTCAAGCGCCTGGGAGTGCGGGGCAGGGAGCGCATCAAAAACCTGTCGGCCGGCGAGCGGGCCATCCTGCACCTCTCTCTCGTCCTGGCGCAGAAGCCCTCCCTGCTGCTGGTCGACGAGGTGCTGCACATGCTCGACCCGTACATCCGCGACCTGTTCATCGAGGCCCTGATCGAGGCGATGGCGGTCCAGCAGGCGGCGGTGCTCACCGTCAACCACACCTTCGGCGAGATCGAGCGCCTGCCTGACCGGGTGCTGGTCATGGCCGACGGCAGGTTCATCATCGACGAGACGCCGGAGAAGCTGCGCGGCCTGATGAAAAAGATCGTCAGCCGCGGCCTGCTGCCAACAGGCCTGCCCTGTTTGTTCCAGAAGACCGAGGGCGAATACAAGGAATATTTCATCTTTCCGTTCCAGGAAGAGTTGCGCCAAGGGAATGCGCTGGATTTCCAGGAGCTGGCGTTGCCCGAGATCATCAAGGCATTTATCGGAGGCGGTTATGAACAGAAAAGAATGGCGTGAAGTAGGCCTTCAGTCATTGTACTTCGTGCTGGCCGCGGCCGGCATGGTCCTGCTGGCCTTTGCCGGCGACTTGCTGGGCGACAGGCCCCTGGGCGGCGAGAAGATCGCCATCATCCTGGGGCTGTTGCTGCTGATGTTTTCCATGTTCCTGGGCCTATCTCCCTTCGCCATGGACGCCACGCAGAAGGGGATGGAGTACCTGCTCACCCTGCCGCTGGCGCGGCGCCGGCTGCTGCTCATCAAGTTCCTGCCGCGCCTGACCGCCGTCACTTTTTTTTACCTGGCCTTCGCGGTCGTTTACCGCCTCGCCGGGGACCAGGCTTTCGGCGGCGGATTCACCCTGTTCAGTTTGATCTACGGCGGGTTGTTCCTCATCTCCTTTTCCCTCTCGGTCGTCCACGAGAATTTCATTGTCCAGTCTCTCTGGGCCGGGGTCGCCCTGAGCGGCTATGCTTTTCTATGCCTTTTCGTCGTCGCGAAGGGGTTTTCCTGGAAGTTCGCCATGCCCGCGCGCGCGTTCGGAACGCGCGCCTGGCAAAGCCTGTCCTACGATGCGCCCACGCTGCTTTCCGCCGCCGCCGTTTTTCTCCTGCTGGCGCTGCCCTTCCTCCTCTCCCTCTTCCTGGCCTTCAAGAAATTCGACCTGAAGCCGGCCCGGGCCTTCAACCGCCGGCAATGGCTGATCTTCGTCCCGCTGCTTCTGCTGGCATGCGGCCTGTCCCTGGGCATCACCTGGCTGGTGCAGCGCAGCGCTCCCGCCTGGGAGCCGAATTATTTCATCCTTGGGCAGCAGCGCCTGCTGAAGGCGGATTCGCCGGGAAGGCTGACCTTGTTCACCCCGGCGGGCCGGCGCCCGATCGCGCCGGGAAGACCCATCTATTGGGGGCGGCCGCTTCTGGAGCGCGGGGAGCTCTTGTACCTGAGCGGCATTGACTTCAAGGACGGCGCGCGAATCATCGGCTGCCTGAACCTGGCCGACCTGTCATGGAAGACCGTGCACCGGATCCAGGGCCCCGCCCGGATCGCCAACGACTTGCCGGGCATCCGTTTTGACGGCGAGCGTTTCGTGTTCCTGTTGATCCGGGACGACCCGGACGCGAGCCCGGGGAAGGAGGAAAAGCCGGCCGCCAAGCCCAAGGCCATGCAGCTGGTGCAGGTGGATCCGGCTGCCGGCCGAAGCAAGGCCCTTGAATTCCAGGCGCCTGCCGGCAGGTACAACGAGCCCTGGCTCGTGGGCAGCGACGAACGTGATGGCCGGCGCTTCTGGCTTGCCGCCAGCCGCGGGCACGCCGTCCTCCGCTTGTGGGCCGACGGCCGCAGCGAGGAATTGGGCCCGTCCGAGGGGATTCCGGTCTATGCCGGCGGGCTTCTATTCAGCCGCCGCGGAGGCTCCCTGGCCGTGACCCGGCTGCTGGAATCGGGAAGCGAAATCGTCGGGGAGATTCCCGGAGACTTCACCATGGGCAATCCATATTTCTTTTCCCTGGAAGACAGCCAGGGGAGCGAGGTTTATGCCGAACGCGAGGGCCGCATCGTGCGCATCGACCTGGCCAGCCTGAGCGTCGATGACGTCGGCCCCGCCCGCGGCCACCTGCACATGGTGCCGCCCGGCGATTTCTACTTTGTCGAGTTTGAAAACTGGCCCGGGGTCAGCGCGCGCGACACGTGGAAAAAGCTCTATCGCCTGCGCGCGGGCAAGATGATGCTGCTGAAAAAGTTCGCTTTCGGCAGCGCCGGTTACGGGCAGCTGGTGGTCGGGCGCCAGGGCGTGCTCCTGATCCAGCACCGGATCGAGAAAGGCGTAGCGATTTTCTCAAGGAAGGCCTTCGCCTTTCCCAGCCTGAAGGAATTGAAAATCAAAGATTGATTTGATCCTGGCCGGGAATGTCCGCAACTTTTCCATGGTTTCCCGCATCTTAGCCAACGAAAAGCGAATCACGAGGAGGTCATCATGGATAAGATCGACAAACTGAGCGGCGGCGTCAAGGCTGTCCTAACCGTGGCCCTGGTCCTGGGCCTGACCGGGGCGCTGGTGCTGCTGGCGGCCGAGAAGCCGGCCGCGGAAAAGGGCGAGCGCGCCTTCCTGGGGGTCTCGGTGCGCGGCCTGGACGAGGGCGAGCGCGAGGACCTGGGCCTGAAATTCGGCGTGCGCGTCCTGTCCGTGGAAAAGGAGAGCGCCGCCGCCAAGGCGGGGATCCTGGAAAAGGACATCATCCTGACGGTCGACGGCGACAAGGTGCGCAGCCCCCAGGCGCTGGTCGAGATCGTCCGCGACCTGGCGCCCGGCAGCGCCGTGAAGGTCGCCCTGCGCCGCCAGGGCAAGCCCCTGGAGGTCAAGGCGGTCCTGGGCCGGGCCGAGGTCCGCAAGCGTTTCCACTGGCAGTCCGGCCCCGCGGCCAAGGTTCTGCGCCCGGCCCCCTATCTGGGCGTGAGCATCCTGGACCTTGACGCCGACCTGGCCGCCTATTTCGCCGTCAAGCCCGGCGAAGGGGTGCTGGTCAGCGGCGTGGAAGAGGGAACGCCGGCCGCCAAGGCCGGCTTCAAGTCGGGAGACGTCATCGTGCAGGTGGCAAAGAACGCCGTCAAGAACGGCGGCGACGTCCGCCGGGCCCTGGCGGAGTTGAAAGAGGGGGACGAGGTCGAGATCACGGTCGTGCGCCGCGGCAGGCGCGAGGCCCTGAAAGCGGTCCCCGATTTCAAGCCCCAGCGGCGGATCTTCCGCATCTTCAGGGGCGGCAAGCACCTGGATCTCGGGCACCTCGAATTGCCGGAAATCGACATGGAGATCCCCGATATCGACATTGATGTCGACATTCCCGAGCCCCCCGAGCCCCCCGACGCCGAGGCGGTCGCGGGCCGCGTGCGCATGGACCTGGAGCGCAGCCGCGAATGCCTGGAGCGGGCGCGCGAAAAGATGGGCGAAGCCCGCGTGCGCATCGTGAAGAAGCTCCGCGAGGCTGGGGCGGGCCATACGATCTGATTCATCTCCTTCCTCCTTATCCCGGGCGGGCTTCAGGCCCGCCTTTTTTTTTGCCCCGCCCATGAATTTACACCGAATTCGACTTTGCGGCAGCGGTTTTTCTCAGTGTAGGTTAGGTTGTGGATCGTGCGATCCGGTGGGCTGAAAGCATCAAGCTCCAAGCGCCATTGACCCAAGTAGAAGCGCGCGAAAGGAAAAAGCTAAATGTGACGAATGCAGATTGGTCAAGTCCCTTTTCTATCAAGAGCTCGTTGATTGCGGTTACTACCACTATCACTATCACTATCACTATCACTAAGAGCTCGTTTTAATTTTTTTAAAGGGAGTTATTTTCGTTTGGAGAACAGGCGCAGCGGCGAGGCGGGGTCGCGCCGCGGCCGCAGCCGCGCCGGGTAAACCCTTTCGCTGGCGCCGGCCACCTCCTCGACCGAGTAAAAGGCGCCGGGGAGGGCGGCTCCGACCAGCTCCTGGACCTGCTGCAGGTGCTGGCGGCGGATGACGGTGAAGACCAGCTCCACCGGCCCCTCGGCGCCGTGGGCCGGGACGTGGGTGAAGCCGAAGCCCAT
>CAYXCX010000034.1:11419-11810 GCA_964463405.1 uncultured Clostridia bacterium | reverse complement strand
CCCCCTGCAGCTATTGCAGCAGCCCGACGCGCTACAAGATCTACTCCTACGGCAGCGTCAGCACCAACACTTCCAGCATCAAGACCGCCATCTACAACTACGGCAGCGTCGCCGCCGCGGTCTACGTCAACAGCTACTTCCAGGCCTACAAGTCCGGCACGTTCAGCGGCTGCCAGAACTACTCGGTTAACCACGCCATCATCCTCTGCGGCTGGGACGACGCCCGCGGCGCCTGGAGGCTGAAGAACTCCTGGGGCACCAGCTGGGGCGAGAGCGGCTTCATGTGGATCAAGTACGGCTGCAGCAAGGTGGGCTACGGCGCCACCCGCTGCTCTTTCTAGCGAGGAAGGAGGGAGGTCCGAAGGGCCAACCCTTATTTAACCTGAAAAAC
>CAYXCX010000034.1:0-11409 GCA_964463405.1 uncultured Clostridia bacterium | reverse complement strand
GTCAGTGATTAGTAATTAGTGATTTGTGATTAGAGAGCAGCGTTGGACGAGTGCTTTTGCCTTCAGCGTGGTACGTGGTACTTGGTACGTGGCACCTTGATGGACCGTCGTACCTTCAAGTTGCTGATTAGTACTAAGTTTTCTTTTTGCTCCTGCCGCATGCCGGGCTCTTCTTCAGCTCTTTAACATCTCCACGAACTTGTCTTCGGCCGCCCGGACCAGCGGCGAGCTCGGGAAATGTTCGCGGAACTGCTCCAGGCGGTAATGGGCAGCCTCCAGCATGTTGTTCTCGGCAAGCAGGATCACCAGCTGGAAAAACGAGCGCTCCCGGGTTTCGTCTGCGACCGCGGGCTCGAGGACCAGCGCTTCCAGCAGGCGCGCCGCCGGCTCGTGCTCGCCTTTCAGGTAATACACCCCGGCCAGGCGGTATTGCAGGCCGGGCTCCAGCATTTTCTGGCCGTAGCGCTCGCGGTATTCGCCGAACAATTCCAGGGCCTGGGCGGGGTCGGCGCGCAGCTTCAGGGCGATCGCCCTCTGGTACAGCTCCGCCCCCTCCGGCTTGCGGGTGAAGGCGTACTCCCTGGCAAGCCCGGCCAGCGCCTCCTGGTTGTCGGGGTTCAGCTGCAGCGCCGCCAGCAGCGAATCGACGCTGTCGCGCCGCGAGTGTGAGCTCGCCATGGCCGCCAGCCCTGCCTCGGTGTATTTTTCCTCGGCCGCCTGGGCGTGCAATTTCAGCAGCAGGGCGATGGCCATGCCGGCAGCCATGCTGCCGACGTGGGTCCAATACCCGATGTTCGACTGGCCGCCTGAAAGGCGCTCGATCCCGCCCTGCAGGTCGCTCAGGAAGAAAAATCCGAGCAGCGGCAGGGCGCTGATCCTCAGCTTGGCGCTCAGCGGACCGAAAACCGGCAGGGGAATGACCAGCTTCTTGAAGTAGCAGCGGACCATGAAAATGCCCATGACCCCCGACACGGCTCCCGAGGCGCCCATGCCATGGATCGGGCTGTCGAAAAAGAGGCGCCAGACCGCCACGCCGACCAGGCCGCCGGCCATTCCCGTGGCGAGGTCGAGGATGACGAATCGCCTGGTCCCCAGCCGCTCTTCGATCGACGGCGCGAAAGCCCAGAGAAAGGCCATGTTTCCCCAGAGATGGCCTGGGCTGGCGTGGAGGAACATGCTGGTCAGCGGGCTGAACAGGGAAACTCCCGGGACCGGGGCGGCAGGCAGGAACATGAAGCATTCCTCCAGGGTCGCCAGGTCGGCCGGAGCCAGGAGGCGCATGAGGTAGAAGACGGCGGCGTTGACCGCCACCAGGGCCAGAGTGGCCTTGGGAAAGAAAGGGCGCCTGCCCCCCTCGGCATAAGCGACAGGGATGAGGGTGACGTGGTCGCGCACGACGTCGACCAGCCGATCGCCGGTCTGGATCGACTTGAACCACACGTAGGAAAACAGCAGCAGGGGGATGAAGATCCAGAAAAAAGCGAGCAGCTCGGCCAGCTCGCGGCGGAAAACGTAGGCGGCCGCGACCAGGACGGCGACTTTGAGCAGGTAGAGCTTTTCGCTCCTGTCGAAAGGCTGGCGCCGGTAGGGTCGGGCCTCCAGAACCAAGGGCATCCTCCTTGTTGCGCTCGCGTTTCCTGGCGGGAGCGGCAAGGCAATATTGTAGCAAGAAGCCCCCTGGCCTGCCAGAGATAGTGTTAGTGTTAGGAGCAGCAAACAGCGAACTCTGATTGTAATGTTCGTCCTGTGCCCGCCACTACCACTCCTGCTCAGTAAGGTAAAAGGTAAAAGGTAAAAGGTAAAAGTAAAGAAAAAAAGTCGTGCAAGTGCCCGCTACTACCACTATCACTATCACTATCACTTTTTGACCAGATAGGTTCCCAGTCCTGACTTTCCTAACACTAACACTAACACTAACACTAAGAGATCTTTGACTGATCTTCTCCCGCTGTGTTAGAGTTCTGCGCATGGAACGCAAAGCGCGAAAGCTCCTCTGGAAGCCCGGCACCATGCTCTACCCGCTGCCGGCGGTGCTGGTCAGCTGCGGCGACATCGACGGCGAGCGCAACCTCGTCACCGTCGCCTGGACCGGCATCGTCTGCACTGAGCCGCCGATGTGCGCCATCGCCCTGCGGCCGCAGCGCCATTCGTTCGGGATGGTCCGCGCCGGCGGCGAGTTCGTGGTCAACCTGACCACGGCGGCCATGGCCCGCGCCGTGGACTGGTGCGGGGTCAGGAGCGGCCGCGATTTCGACAAGTTCAAGGAAACGAAACTGACGCCGCTGCCGGCCCGGCACGTCGCTGCGCCGCTGGTCGGGGAGTCGCCGGTGAACCTGGAGTGCCGGGTGCGCGAGGAGCGGCCGCTGGGCAGCCACCGCCTGTTCATTGCCGAGATCCTGGCCGTCCACGCCGACCCCTCCTATTTCGACGCCAGGAGCGGCTACTTCAACCTGGCTGCCGCCCGTCCCCTGTGCTACTGCCATGGGCATTACTACGAGATGGGCAGGCACATAGGCAAGTTCGGATTCTCTATCCAGAAGAAGAAATCGAGCAAGAGACGTTAGACATCAGACGCTAGACGACAGCAAAGCCATAGAACGAGCACGAGACGTTGAACGCTAGAAGCTGCCGGAATCAGCAATTTGCGCTCGCTCCCAGATCGGTTCAGGTGGTATTCTTGCCAACCACTTTCGTCTAACGTCTAACGTCTGATTCCTGTTGTATAACGTCTGCGGTGTTCCTCTCCCATACTTCAGGTTCAAGCCCTCCCGGGGCGTTGTATTCGATGAGCGAGGGGGTGACGAGGGCGATGACGTACTCGGGGTCGCCGGGGCCGGAAAAGTAACGGCGCCACTCCTCCTGCCAGTATTTCGTTTTGGCCGCCGCGTCGTCGCGGATCTCGGCGCGGCCGGCGATCTGCAGCCAGGCCGAGCCGTCGGGCGGCCGCAGCTCGCCGCAGGTCAGGTGCACCTCGGGGCGGGCCAGCATCTGCCGCGCCTTGCGCGTGGAGCGGGCGGTGCAGAAATTCAGGGTGAGGTCGCGTTCGGCGCGGACGGTGACGTAGCGCGCCCAGGGGGCGCCGTCCTCGGCGATCGTGGCCAGCGCCGCCGTCTGCGGCTTGTGGATCAGGTTCCAGATCTTCCGTTCCAGTTCGCTCATGGTCTGCCTCCGCCGGCATCTTCGCATTTCGGGCGGGATTTTGCCAGCGGCGCGGGTTGATTTCCCGCCGCCTTCCCCGTACAATGGAGCAAGCAGGAGAGAAAATGAAAGCCATGAAAAATTGCATTGTCCTGGTGCTGCTGCTGGCGTGGGGCGCGGCGTCGCTGGGGGGCCATTGCCAGGTGCCCTGCGGCATTTACGACGACGAGGCGCGCTTCAAGCTTTTGGCCGAGCACGTCACGACGATCGAGAAGGCCATGAAGGAGATCGCCGCCCTCTCGGCGCAAGCGCCGGTAAACCACAACCAGCTGGTGCGCTGGGTGACGAACAAGGAGAAGCATGCCGAGGAGTTCAGCGAGATCCTATCCTACTATTTCCTGGCCCAGCGCCTGGTTCCCAAGGCCGCCGATGCGGGCGAGCCGCGCGTCGTCTACCTGGAGCAGCTGGAACTGGCCCATCGGCTGATCGTCACGGCGATGAAAGCCAAGCAGACGGTCGATCTCGCCCACGTGCAGGCGCTCAGGGATCTGCTCTCCCGGCTGCAGGACAGTTATTTCAAGAAATAGCGCAGGAGAACTGTTGATAGGCGGACGGCTTCAAGAGTTGGCTCTTTAACTCGTCCATCCTTGGACAAGGGCGTTGCCGATCATGAAACTTCTGGTCCTGGCCGACATCGATGATTTCCACTGGCGGGGTCCGGCCGGAAAAGCCGACCTGCTGCTGGCGCTGGGCGACATGGCCGACGCGGTGATCCTGGAAGCGGCCGCGGCCTGGAAGTGCCCCGCCATCTTTGCCGTCAAGGGCAACCACGACTCCGACGCCCCGTTCCCGGCGCCGATCCTCGACCTGCACCTGCGAACCCAGGAATTCGCAGGCCTGCGTTTCGGCGGGCTGAACGGCTGCTGGCAGTACAAGCTGCGCGGCAACTTCCTCTATTACCAGGAGGAGGCGGAGGCGTTCCTGGGCGATTTTCCTCCCGTCGACGTCTTCCTGTCCCACAATTCGCCCCGGCGCATCCATGACCGCGAGGACGAGGTCCACACCGGCTTCACCGCCCTCAACGCCTACATCGAACGGGCGCGGCCGCCGCTGCTGCTCCACGGCCACCAGCACCAGGAGCGCGAGACGAGGGCGGGGGAGACCCTGGTCATGGGCATTTATGGCTGGAAAGAGATCGAGATGTGAGGCGGAGCGGCCGGCTCCTGGTGCTGCAGCGGGCTCACCTCAGCGAATGGTGAAGCAGGCGTCGCTCGAGTCGATGGCGTAACGGGCCAGCGGATCGAGGCCCGACGGATGAGATGGCTCGCCAGCGTAGACGGCGATAGCAATCTTGTACTTCCCGGCCGCCAGGTCGGGATTGATTGTGCACTCGCACTCGCTGAGGTTGGCGTCGAAGCCATTGACGTAAGTCCCCGCGATCGATGAAACGCAGGAGTCATCATAGCGCCAGAGGTGGACCTGGACGCGCATGAAGCCGGGCACGAAATGGGTCAGGCGCAGGCGGACGGGGATGGCGGACCCGCGGGCGAAGGTCTCGCCGCCGTTGGGCGACAGGACCTGAACCGTTGTCCGCGACTCCACCTCGAAGCACTCGTCGCTCTCGTCGGGAGCGAAATCGCCCGCGACAACGGGCTCCAGGCGGATCGAATAAGTATGCCAGGGGAAGAAGGTCGGGGCCACGTCCCACGTGAGGCGGCCGGCCTCGAGCGGCATGGTTCCCAGCGGGATCAGCAGGTTGAAGCCCGTTTCCTGATGGCATCGGGCCGTGTATCTCTTTAGGAATACCTTGACCCGCTGCCCGGGGCGGGGGTTCGCGCATTCCCAGGTGACGCCCACCTCATCGCCGTGGGTTACCGCCCCGCCGTTGTTGGGATGGGTCACCCTTACGGTTGTGGCGAGCCCGGGGCGCGCAAGGACCGGGCCCAGGATCCGCCTGGGCGGGGCCAGTGTCATGCCGCCGGCAACGAGCGAAAAGAGGGCGTCGCTGCGGTCGTAGCTGTCGTCCAGGGTCGCGTTGATCCGGACATAGTAATCGCCGGCCGGGACCGTGGCGCCCGAAGCCATCCGGCCCACGGTCCAGGCGAAGCGGCCGGCGCTGGCCGGCACGGTGGCGATGACGCCGACCCGTTCTTTGTCGGGGTTCAACAGGTTGATGCGCACGTCGCCCCCGGTTCCCGAGTGGGTCCAGGCGATTTCCCGGGTTGCGCCCAATGGCCAGCGCTCGCCGCCAATGGGAGCGGTCAAGGTGATCTCGGCCGCCCAGGCCGGGATGACCAGGAAAGCCGTCAGCAGTGTCCAGGAAAAGGCCTTTTTCATGCTTCTTTCTCCCACAACCATTCTTCCTGCCAATTATATGGGAAATCTCCGGGGAAAATCTCAGGGTGGGCCGCAGCAAGAAGGAGAGGTTCAGCAACGTAAAATGTAAAAAAATGCAAAAGTTAAACTGCGGGCACTTGGCAACAGGCGATGGGCGACTGGCTGGAGGCGAGAGAAAAAAGGCGCAGCGACCTGTCAGCTTCTTGCTAACACGAACACTAACGCTATTTGATCCTGGCCAAAGCCGTCTTCATCAGCTTCGCCGCCATGGGGCGGACGGCCTTCTCGTCGCTGCCGGGGACCAGCAGCGTGATCAGGGCGTAGCGGCCCGATTTGAAGGCGTGGATCTGCACCATGCCGAAGCCGGGGCTGGTGAAGAACGCCTCGTTGCCGGCTTCCGGGGCGTCGACCGGGGTCATCTTCATCTTGGCGAACTGGGCCTTGAACACCGCCGGCGTCTCGCCGCGCTGCAGCGGCTTGGTCAAAATGTTGAGCGAGCCGAAGCCGCCGACCACGTAGGTGCAGTCGGAGCCGGCCATGGGAGTGGCATGAAGCTTGGGCGTCCCCTTCGCCACCGGCTTGTTGACAACGGCCTGGATCTCGTCCGGGCCCAGCAGGCGGCAGGGGTCGGCGGCCTTGTCGGCGGCGATCGTCGCGGCCGATCCGGCCAGGATCAGCAGCAGGGCCAGGGCGGCGGCAGAATGCATGGGCTTGGGCATCAGCGACCTCCAGTTGGTTTTTCAGCCCTTGGTCGGGCTGGCCGGCAGGATGATAGCAGAAATCGGCTCGCCCGGCAATGAGATATTTTCCGCCTTCTCGCATGTATCTCGTGAACGGCGGGCCGCTGCCGAGGGGGACTCATGAGCAAGAGGATTTTGTCATTTCTGCTGGCGGCGCTGCTGCTGGCGCCGGTCCTGGCGGCCCAGGGGCGGAGCCTGCCCACGCTGGTTCCGGCCGATGACCAGGTCAAGATTACCGGCTGGGCCAACTATTACGGCAACGCCGATTACATCTCGGTCTCGGTCCGGCTGGCCTGGAAGGGGCGCCCGCTGAGCGGCGTGACCGTGCGCCTGAACGAGGCGGTGATTACCGACCGCGGCGGCGGCGAGTACGTGGGGGCGCTGACTCCTTACGTTGCCCGTCTGGGGGATGACCTGGCTTTCTCGGTGGAGTTTCCCAAGCTGCCGGCGCCAACGCTGCGCCAGCCATCCTTTGTTGGCCGGGTCACCCTCGCCACCTACCGCATCGCCAACATCGTCGAGTGGGTGTTCCCCGTCCCCAAACAGGCGATCAACCTGTCCGCCTTTCCTGCGCTCCTGACGCTGCGCTGGAACTTCACCGGCGCCCCGGCCACGACCGAGATCTTCATCAAGGACCGGGCAACCAATGACAAGATTTTTTCACGCCATCTCGCCGCCGAGAGCGTGGCCATCCCGACCAAGACGCTGCGCCCGGGAAAGGAATACGTCTTCGGCGCCTGGGCCTTCGATCCCATCGACAGGTTTAAGATTACCCGCGCCGCCGCCCCCGGATCCGAGGTGGTCTGGTATTTCAACGACACGTTCCTCTTTTCCACCCAGGGCGCCGGCCTGCTCAGGCGCTGAGCGCCTGCAAGGCCGCCAGTAAGTCGCCGTTTCCAATTGCGGGCCTGCGGCGACCCTTCCCGGGGATGATCAGGGCCTGGCTCTGGCCGGCGGCTCCTTGGCGGCCGCATCGGGCCTGGCCGGGGTCTTGGGCGCCGAGACCCGGCGCATGGCCGCCACCACGGCCTTGAGGTCGTCGCGGTTCTTGGCCAGCCATTCGGCGACGTCGAGCATCTTTTTGCGCCTTTCGGCCGGCTTGGTGGCGGCGGGGTTGGGGCCGGAGCCGGCGTACTTGACTGTCTTGCCCGACTGGGTGAACAGCGGCGCCCGGAAATTCAGCAGCCAGGCGGCCAGGCGCGCCACATCCTCGTCCACGGCGATGAACGAGGGGCGCCTTTCGCCATGGCCGTCGCAGCTGAGCTCGGTGGCGAGTCCCACCTGGTTGAGCCACCTGACCAGCCCGGCCATGTAGGCGTCCATGATGGCCAGGTCGTCCGCCCGGCCGCCTTCGGCCCCGCCGTGGCCGTTTTCGACCGCCCCCAGCCAGTACGACTCCTCGACATAGGGCTCGTTGGGCAGGAGGACGTCGTTTTTCAGTACCCCGAAGGAGCCCGAGGCCAGGAGTTTCTGCAAATACTTGCGGTTGGCCTCGGTCTCGCCGGCCAGAGAGATCTTGTTGTTTTCGGTCTCGCTAGCCAGGAAGCCGCTGCGCAGCAGCGCCCGCAGCCAGGAGATGCGCGACAGGAGCAGTCCGGCCGGCAGCTCGAAGCGCCAGACCTCCCAGAGGACGGCCATGGCCGGCTCCAGGAACCTGCGCTCGCCGGCGGTTTTGTAGTTGCGGCCGCCATGGAACAGGTTGCGCCTGGCCTGGGCGATGACGGCAAAGGCGTGCGGCCAGTCCAGGGGAAGCTTTTCGCCGGCCTGCAGGTGGGCCCGGGCGCAGGCCGGGGCAAAGGGGGCGCCGGCGTCGCCGGCGGTGATTTTCGCCAGCGCCGCGGCGACGTAAGCGCCGCGCTCCTGGGCCGGGTCCCAATCGGCGACGCCGTGCTTCTGCAGGCAGAGGGCGTCGAAGGCGGGGGCCATCCCCAGCAGTTCCTCGGCCTTCCTGCGGAAATCGCGGTCGATCTTGCAGAGGTTGGCGAAGCGGCCGGCCAGCTTCTGGTCGCGGCCCAGGCAGTGGGCGAGGTAGGCCTCGTCGCCGGCGCGCTGCGGATCGGCAACGCCTTTGGCCGCCCAGGCCGTCAGCGCCGCCCACAGGCAGACGAAGCGCTCGGGAGCCTTGCCGCCGTCGGCTTTCTGGAAGCGGCGTACCCAGGAGCGGGCGAAATCCCACAGCTCGGCGTTGTCGCCCGGCCGGTTCAGGGTATGCTGGCTGCCGGCCTCGGACGTCAGGATTCCACATTCTGCTTTTTCGGCCATGGCATTACCTCCCGGGAGTTCGCTGGCTCCATCATAGCATAAGTCCGGCCGCACCGACAGACGCAACCGCTCCGTCCTCCTGGCCTTGACTTCGCGCCCGCTTTTTTGCACTATCTAGGTCCGGCCGCGGCCGGAAAAATGATGCGCCTGAAGGAGTCGCTCCATGAAAAAAATGCTGATCCTGCTGCTGCTTCTGCCCTTATTTGCAGGCGCGGCCGCGTTTGCCGCTGAGGAGGGCTTGATGGCCGACATGGTTTTGACGAATGGCAGGGTATTCACGGTCAACGCGGCGCAGCCCTGGGCGCAGGCCGTGGCCATCCGCGACGGCAAGTTCGTGGCCGTCGGCAAAAACGAGGAGATCGAAAAATTCATCGGCGTGGACACGGATGTCATCGACCTGCAGGGCAGGCTGGCCCTGCCTGGATTCAATGATGCCCATCTGCATTTTGCCAACGGCGGCCTCTACCTGCTGGGCATCGACCTGCGGCCGGCCCGCGACGAAAATGATTTCGTGCGCATATTAAAAGATTATATATATAAGATCCCGAAGGGGGAGTGGATCAGCGGCGGCAACTGGGACCACGAGAACTGGCCCTCGAAGCAGCACCCGCGCAAGGAGCTGATCGATCCGTTCACTCCCGACCACCCCGTCCTGCTCTCGCGCCTCGATGGACACATGGCGCTGGCCAACTCGCTGGCGCTGAAGCTGGCCGGCATCGGCCGCGACACCCCCGACCCGCAGGGCGGCGAGATCGTCAAGGACAAGAAAACAGGCGAGCCCAGCGGCATCCTGCGCGATACGGCCATGGCGCTGGTCGACAAGGTGATCCCGCCCCTGTCCCGCTTCCAGCGCGAGCGGGCCATCCGCGCCGCCATGCGCCACGCCCAGCAGCTGGGCGTGACCAGCATCCAGGACAACAGCTCGGCCGAGGACCTGGCGATTTACCAGGACCTGCGCCGCCAGGGGGAGCTCGGCGTCCGCGTCTCCGCCTGGCGCTCCATTGACGTCGCCGGCGACTTCCGGCGCATCGGCCTCACCGCCCCGCACGGCGACCCGTTCCTGCGCCTGGGAACGGTCAAGGTGTTCGTCGACGGCTCGATGGGCGCCGGCACGGCGCTGTTCCGCGAGCCCTATGCCGACGACCCTGCGACCTCGGGGCTGCCCATCCACGCGCGCGAGAGTCTGGAGGAGCTGGTCGTGAGCGCCGACAGGGCCGGGCTGCAGGTGGCGGCCCACGCCATCGGCGACCTGGCCAACGCCTGGATTCTGGACGCCTACGCCTCGGCCTGCGCCGCCAACGGCCGGCGCGATGCCCGCCACCGCGTCGAGCACGCCCAGGTGCTGCGGGCCGATGACGTCACCCGCTTCGCGGAACTGGGCGTCATCGCCTCGGTCCAGCCCAGCCACTGCATCGACGACATGCGCTGGGCCGCCAAGCGCATTGGCAAGCGCACCGCCGACGCCTACCGCTGGCGCTCGCTGCTGGCTGCCGGCGCGGGCCTGGCCTTCGGCACCGACTGGGATGTCGAGCCGCTCGACCCGCGCCTGGGCCTCTACGCCGCGGTCACGCGCGAGCTGCCCGCGGGCGGCCCCGAGGGCGGCTGGCATCCGGCCGAGAAGCTGTCGCTGGCTCAGGCCATTGAGGCCTACACTCTGGGTTCGGCCCGCGCCGAATTCCAGGAGCGGATCAAGGGCAGCATCGAAGCGGGCAAGCTAGCCGACCTGGTGGTCATGGAGAAGGACCTGTTCCAGATCGCGAAAAAAGAGATCCTCACCGCTCCGGTGGCCATGACCCTGCTCGACGGAAAGGTGGTTTTTCGCCGCTGAGCGAGGCTGCCGGCCGCCGCTGAAGAGCCGCGCCCTCCCCGCGAAATCCAGATTTATCATTCCTGAATATGTATTGTTGTCGGACATTTCAGAATAATATTTGTGTGCACATGATTTCGGTTGAAAAGGGCGGACTTTTATACTATAACTGTGTTGTAAAAATATTTTAAAAAAAATATTTTTAGGTGTTGACAAGCCCAAAAAAATGGGTATAATGTCGGTGTTTTTCCTTCGGTGAAGAAAATAAGGATCTTTGAAAACTGAGTAGAGTGATGTTTTAGCCAGCATCAACAGACCCAAATTTTCAAATTTCAAGGTTTCAAACTTTTCAATTTCGGTTTAAGGGGCTTCGGCCCTTTAAATAACTAACTGGAGAGTTTGATCCTGGCTCAGAGTGAACGCTGGCGGCGTGCCTAACACATGCAAGTCGAACGCGAAAGTCCCGCAAGGGATAAGTAGAGTGGCAGACGGGTGAGTAATGCATAGGTAATCTACCCTTGAGTGGGGAATAACTCCGGGAAACCGGTGCTAATCCCGCATAATGTCCCGGTGCACAGGCATCGGGATCAAAGGGGGGGATCCTTCGGGACCTCCTGCTTGAGGATGAGCCTATGTCCTATTAGCTAGTTGGTGAGGTAACGGCCCACCAAGGCGATGATGGGTAGCCGAGCTGAGAGGCTGATCGGCCACACTGGAACTGAAACACGGTCCAGACTCCTACGGGAGGCAGCAGTGGGGAATTTTGCGCAATGGGCGAAAGCCTGACGCAGCGACGCCGCGTGAGGGATGAAGGTCTTAGGATTGTAAACCTCTGTCAGGAAGCATTAAATGTACGGATGCCAACACCATTCGTGCTTGACTTAACTTCCAGAGGAAGCCCCGGCTAACTACGTGCCAGCAGCCGCGGTAATACGTAGGGGGCAAGCGTTATCCGGATTTACTGGGTGTAAAGGGAGCGTAGACGGTATGGTAAGTCAGATGTGAAAGCCCGGGGCTCAACCCCGGGACTGCATTTGAAACTATCAGACTAGAGTGCAGGAGAGGTAAGTGGAATTCCTAGTGTAGCGGTGAAATGCGTAGATATTAGGAGGAACACCAGTGGCG
>CAYXCX010000033.1:11520-12015 GCA_964463405.1 uncultured Clostridia bacterium | reverse complement strand
ACTTCCGCTCCAAGGCCAACAACTGCCCGTTCCTGGGCTGGGAAGGCCAGGGGGCTATTGCCTATACCATCGTCGGCGGAAATATCGTCTACAACAGCAAAGAACGTTGAACTCGGTGTAAGGCGCAAGGCATAAGGCGCAGGGAAAGGCACGGGAACGCTCAGCTTTCGAAACGATAGTTCGAATAAGGCTTTACCCTATGCCTTGAACCTTACGCCTTATGCCTGTTTTTTCCTAATGGCAGCTGCCGCAATGGTGCGTCGAGCAACTGCCGCAGGAATGGGAGGATTTCGAGGCGCCGGAGCTTTCCGTCTTGCCGCCGGAGGAGATGGCGCAGCAGGTGACCAGCTTGGTCACCCGGGAGCTGCCGCATTTCTCGCACTTCACGGCGGAGGCGGCCGAAACGGAGCGCAGAAACTTTTCGAACTCGGCGCCGCACTTGCGGCATTTATAATCGTAAACAGGCATCGTTCTTGACCTCTGGGCCCATTTTAG
>CAYXCX010000033.1:7827-11510 GCA_964463405.1 uncultured Clostridia bacterium | reverse complement strand
CCTGTAAAGACGGAGAAGGCAAAAGAAAAAAGGCAAAAGTAAGAGAAAGCACCCTTAAAACCATTACGACAAGATAGGGGAATGTCGAACTCGTAAGGCAAAAGGCAAAAGGAAAAAGGCAAAAGTAAAGAAAAAGACAATCCCTTGCTGTTCAAATCACTAATCACTAATTGCCAATCACCAGCGAGAGTTTGGCCCTTGCCTCTTTTCATCACGAATCACGGATCACGATAACCCGCAACCATCGCCAGAATAAAATCAGCCTGTTCCCGCTAGTTCGTTCTATGCTGCTGCCAACGCTAACACTAACACTAACACTAAGTGATCGTTATAGAGCCTTCTTGGCCAAGCCCAGCAAGTCGTCGATCATGGACCCCTCGCCGTCGGCGTCGAGCAGGCCGGTCAGCGCCTCCAGCCCCGAGGGCGCAGCGCTCTTTTTCTTGGCGCCGAACAGCCCGCCCAGGATGCTGCCGAGCAGGCCGCCGCCGGCGGGCTTCGCCGCGCCGCCGCCGCCCAAAACGCCGCCCAGCAGCTGGTCGAGCATGCCCGAGCTGCTCCCCTGCTTCTTCAGCGAGCCCATGACCAGGGCGGCGATCAGCGGCAGCATTTTTTTGAGGATGCCGGAGCTGACGCCGGTGGTCTTGGCGGTGCGGTCGGCCAGGGCGCGGCTCATATCCTTGCTGCCGAGAATGTGCTTGAGGATGCCGTTGCCGTCGTCGGTGGCGTTCAGCAGGGCGTCGGAATTATCGAGATAGCGGTCGTGGCTGCCCTTGTTCAGCGCCTGCAGCAGGCCCTCCAGGCCGCTCTGCTGCTGGACGTTCTTCTTGACGCCGTTGGTCAGGGCCGGGATCATCTTCTGGATGACCTGGGTCACCTGCCCTTCGTCAAGGCCGAACTGCTTGGCCATCGAGGAGACCGGGGAGCCGCCGCCGCTTAAAATCGCTTCCATCAGGTTCATGCATCTCTCCTTGGATCAATTTGCGTGACTGGGGCGATTATAGTTCTTGCCCGTGCCGCAGTCAATCAAAATATAGTGGAAGTGGTAGTGGCGAGCAATGGATAAGCGATCGTTATGCGTTATGCGTTATGCGTGATGCGAAACAGCCATAAGCGAGCACTGGGGATGAGTGATGAGAAGAGGGAAGGGCATTCACCGTATAGGAAGCTGTGGACGAGTCAAAGGGTAAACGGGTGGACGGTTTGAGAAAGCGACCATCGTTCATTGTCAGTGCATTGAGCTCCACAACCCCTTACCGAATGCTGTTTTTTGTTTGGGTCATTGGGAAATTGGAAGTTAATGCTTGCTCGTCACAAGTCGTTTCACCTAACGCATAACGCATGACGCATAACGGAATTCACCTAGGCTTCCGATATTTCCCCCGCCGCCACGACGAGGTCGCCGTCGTAGAAAACGGCGAGCTGGCCGGGGGTGACGGCGCGCACCGGCTTCCGGAAGCGGGCGCGGATCCGCCTCGCCGTTGCCTCGGCGATCTCGGCCTCATGGCCGCGCGCCTCAGAGCGGACCTTGACCTGCAGCTCCTCTCCAGGCTGCAGCGGCCGCCAAAAGACGGGAGAAGCGGCGGTCAGCGACTGGGACAGCAGGTCGCTTTCTTCGCCCAGCGTGACCGTTGCGGCGGCCAGGTCGCGGCCGACCACGTAGAGCCGGCGCCCGGCGGCCAGGCCGGTGCCGCGGCGCTGGCCCACGGTGAAGCGCAGGGCGCCGTCATGGCGGCCGATCACGTTGCCGGCGGTGTCCAGTAAATGGCCGGGACGCAGGCCGCCCGGGGAGCGGCGGCTTAGAAAGGCGCCGAGGTCATCGCCCTGCAGGAAACAGGCGTCCTGGCTCTCCTTGGCCACCGCCACCGGGAGCCCGGAGACCAGCTCGCGCACCCGGGCGACGGCGAGGCCGGCCAGGGGGAACTCGACCTCGGCCAGTGCCTTCGGGTCGATGGCTGACAAGAAGTAGATCTGCGATTTTTTCCTTTCCCGGGGCTCGCGCAGGAACCAGCGCTCCCCGACGAGAACCCGGTCGGCGTAATGGCCGGTGGCCAAAATGGCCTCGGGCTGCTCGCGGCGCGCCTCCTGCAGCAGCAGGCCGAACTTGATGCGGCGGTTGCACAGGACGCAGGGGTTCGGCGTCAGCCCGCGGCCGTAGCCGGAGGCGAAGGGCGCCATGACCGCTTCCCTGAATTGGGCCTCAAGATCGATCGCCCGCCAGGGCAGGCCCAGCGACCGGGCCAGGGCCTCGACGCGTTCCAGCCGCTCCTCCTCGCCCGGCAGCCCCAGGCGCATGGTGAGGGCGCTGACGTCGCGCCCCTGCCCGCGCAGCAGCAGCGCCGCCGCGGTCGAGTCCTTGCCGCCGCTGAAGGCCACGACCGCCGGCCGCGGATCGCGATCGCGCCTCAGGCGCACGGGAAGGTCTCCTGCAGGAAGCCGCGCGCCTCGGCGAAATCCTGGCTCAGGAAGATGCGCCGCTTCCAGGCGCGCTGGCCGGGGCGGCTCAGGACCAGGAAGCGGGTGAAGGCCTTGAGCTTGCCCAACCGCTTGCGCTCGGGGTAGTGCTCGGCGATCAGGTCGGCCAGGCGGCGGACATAGCCGCCCCAGTCGCTCTCGCCGGTCTGCCGGCCGGCGATCTCGCGGAACAGGAAGGGGTTGGCCAGGGCGCCGCGGCCGATGAGCACGCCGTCGACCTGCGCCAGCTTTTCCAGGGCGAAGGGCAGGGTCATGATGTCGCCGTTGCCCAGCAGCGGGATGCGCAGCCCGGCGCGGATCTCGGCCGCCGCCTGCCAGCGGGCGACGCCGGCGTAGCCGTCGCTGCGCAGCCGGAAGTGGACGGCCACGGCGTCGGCCCCTTCCTGCTCGATCAGGCGCGTCGTCTCCAGGACGTTGACCTGGTTGAAGCCCAGGCGCACCTTCACCGTCAGCGGCAGCGCCGTGCTGCGGCGCACGGCGCCGACCACCGCCGCCAGCCGCGGCAGGTCCTGCAGCAGGCCGGAGCCGGCCCCCGAGCGCACCACCTTGGGCACCGGGCAGCCCATGTTGAGGTCGATGCCGGCGTAGCCGGTCTCGGACGAGACGATGGCCGCCGCCTCGGCCAGCGCCTGCGGGTCGGCGCCGAACAGCTGGATGAACTGCGGCGCGCGCGCGGGGAAGCCGGCGATCATCTCCAGGGTGCGGCGGTTGCGCCGGCGCAGCCCCTCGGCGGCGATCATTTCCGAGACCATGGCGCCGCAGCCGCCGATCTCGTCCATCAGCTGGCGCAGGACGCGGTCGGTCAGGCCGGCCATGGGAGCCAGCAGCGTGGGCTGGGCCAGGGTCAAGGAGCCGATTCGCAGCATGGGGGGATTATAGCATGGCCCAGCCCCGTGACGCGTAACGCGTGACGAAGTGCGCGCTTCGCGCTCAAGGCAAAAGGCAAAAGGATAAAGGCAAAAGTGAAGAAACAGGCACTGAAGAACGAAAGAGAGATAAAGGTGTAGAGAGACAGAAAGGTAATGAAATGAAAACCATTGCAGTTCCAATCGCCAATCACTTATTGCTAATCACCGGGGCTGATTCATTCTGCTGCGGGTACGTGTCACGCGTTACGCGTCACGCGTCACGATAGTTTTAGGATCCACAGCTGAGAAATATCTGCGCAAAGCATCAAACCTGGGATCAGCGAGGACTTGCAAATGACCCTG
>CAYXCX010000033.1:5518-7817 GCA_964463405.1 uncultured Clostridia bacterium | reverse complement strand
GCGCACGGTCCTGGGGATGTAGCGGGCGTAGACGCGGCGGCCGCGCTCGTGCATCTGGAAGGCGAAGGTGCCCAGGGCCTTGACGTTGCGCTGCAGGGCGGTCAGGCGCAGCCGGCGCAGCTCGCCGTCGTCGCCCCAGGGGGCGAGGTTGGGAAACAGCCGCCCCCGCGCCGGCCCCAGGTCCAGGTAGGAGTCGAAGGCCAGGGAAACCAGGTCATAATAGCGCGGGGCCAGGAGCGAGTCCTGGAAATCGACCAGGGCCAGCCGCCCCTTGGCCAGCAGCAGGTTGCGCGAGTGGAAATCGCGGTGGGCGAAGGCGTCCTCCGGTCCGGCCGCCCTGACCAGGCGGCGCAGGGCGGCGCGCAGGCCCGGCAGGGAAACTCCCGGCGTTTGCCAGCGCGGGAAAAAGTGGGCCAGGAAGAAATCCATCTCCCAATCGCGCCGCGCCGCGTCCAGGCGGGCCTCGGCCAGGGCTGGCGGCACGGCGGCCAGCGCCTCCAGGATTTGGCGGCACTGGCCAAGCAATCGGTCCCGGCCCTTGACGCCGGCGCCGCGCCAGGCCTTTTGCAGCAGCAGGTCGCCCAGGTCTTCCTGCAGAACCACCTGGTCGGCCAGCACCCGGTCGATGGCCGGCACGCGCAGGCCCTGGCCGCGGTAGAGCCGCTGCACGGCGCAGAAGCGGGCCACCTCTTCGGGCGCCGGCTCTGGGTAAACCATGGCCACGCGGGTCTTTTTTCCCAGGCGAAGGCGATAGAAGCTCCGCCGCGAGGCCTCGGCGTGGATCTTCTCCAGCCTGGCCCCAGGATGGCGGGACATCAGGCGCAGCAGGGATTCGGGCAGGGCTTCAGGGCGGTTCATGTTACTCCAGGAAGGGAATTATCGCAGAGAAGGAAAACCTCGGCAAGAAGCATAGCGAACGAACAGTGGTAGTAGTGAGCAAAAGAATCATCTTTCGTGACGCGTAACGCGTGACGCGTGACAAATAGCAGCAATGAGATGAACTTGCTGAGGTAAATGAATTTAAATGATTTTTTCTGAAGAAATTCTAGGTTGAAAGAGTTCGTTCATTGCTGTTGCTAACACCAACACTAACACTAACACTAAGAGTTCGTTTCCTGTTTTTGTGCCTTTTTTGACTCACCCGGCCACGGCGCGAAAAACGTAGATCGACGCGGCGATGCCGGCTGCGATCCACAACCATTGCGCAGCATAGGGCTTGAGGCCGCCGCCATCCTCCCCGCGCTGCCTGGTTCGGGCGCGCCGGGCCCACAGGAACAGCAGCAGCGGCACGCCGCCCATCAGCACGAAGAGGACGCCGCAGACGAGCCAGCCCCAGGCCAGGCCGCCGCCGGGCGGCGCAAAGGTGAACTCGAGGAAGTTCCAGCCCAGGGAGAGGAACAATCCGGGCCAGGCCAAGGGCATCAGGCTGGCCTTGCCGGAGTCCCCTCCGAAAAGGTGGACAAAAAAGCAGGCCAGGCCGAACAGGACGGCCACGGGCAGGATCCAGACCCAGCCCGGCGCCTGGTGCTCGATGGCGTAGGGACCGCCCGAGGCGACCATGCCGCCCAGGCGCATGATCGGGCGCATGCCCTGGTAGAGCATGGCGACGGCGAAGGCGACCCCGAAAAGGGTGAAATGGAACAGGAACCGGCTCCTGGCCGAAGGCTCCTGCCGGTCGGCGCCGAACCCGGCGTTCGTCCGCAGCTGCTGAAACGAGAACCGCCTGCCGTCCATGGCCCCTCCCGCCCGGGCGCGGCCCCGGGTCCGCCTCGATTCTAGCATGCCGATATTGAAAAATGAACGGCGCTTGGGTATCATGGCTTTTCAAGGCCGGAAATCAAACCTGGAGGTTCCGCCTATGTTCAAGGATCATCCCAAGGGACTGTTCGTCGCCTTCTTCGCCAACATGGGCGAGCGCTTCGGCTTCTATACCATGATGGCCATCCTGGTCCTGTTCCTGCAGGCCAAGTACAACCTGAGCGCCGAGGCGGCCAGCGGCTACTACAGCTGGTTCTACTACGCCATCTATGCCCTGGCCCTGTTCGGCGGCATCCTGGCCGACAGCACCAGCAAGTACAAGCTGGTCATCTTCTTCGGCATCGTGGTCATGTTCGCCGGCTACGCGCTGCTGGCGGTTCCGGGCATGCCGCTGACCGTCACCCTGATTGGCCTGTTCGTCATCGCCTTCGGCAACGGCCTGTTCAAGGGCAACCTGCAGGCGGTGGTCGGCCAGCTCTACGACGACCCCAAGTACTCCAAGCTGCGCGACACCGCCTTCATGATCTTTTACATGGGCATC
>CAYXCX010000033.1:0-5508 GCA_964463405.1 uncultured Clostridia bacterium | reverse complement strand
CGTCGGCGCCTTCTTCGCCCCCCACGCCGCCACCGCCATTCGCGACTGGTTCCTCAGGACCCAGGGCTTCGCCCATGACGGCAGCCTGCCTGCCATGTGCCACGCCTACCTGGACGGCCGCATGAGCGATCCGGCCGCGATCTCCGGCCTGGAAAGCCTGGCCGCCAAGGTGTCGGGCGCGGCCGTCTCGGGCCACGAGGCGCTGCGCGCCTTTGCGGCGAAATACGTCGCGGCCTTCTCCCGCGGCTACAACTACGCCTTCGCCCTGGCCGCCGTGGCCATGGTCATCTCGCTGGCCGTCTACATTGTCTTCAACAAGCACCTGCCCAACAAGGTCAAGGCCGCCAAGAAGAGCGCGGGCGAGCAGGGCGAGCGCCCGATCGCCAACCTGCCCAGCCTGGCCATCGGCCTGGCCGTCATCGCGGCCACCGCCGCCCTGTTCCACTTCGCCTTCGGCCAGTTCGCCCTGGGCATGGCCATGGGGCTGTTCCTGGGCTTCGTGGCCTTCATCTTCACCACCTCGGTCAAGGAGGAGAAGCCGCGGGTGGTGGCCCTGGTGCTGGTCTTCTTCGTGGTCATCTTCTTCTGGATGTCGTTCCACCAGAACGGCCTGACCCAGACCTGGTTCGCCCGCGACTATACGGTCAAGGAGGTCGGCCCGGCCTTCAACATCTTCTTCAACCTCAACTCCATGCTGGCCTTCATCGGCTGCCTCGCCGGCCTGTTCCTGCTGCTCTTCAAGAAGAAGCCGCTGCACAAGACCATCGGCCTGGCCATGTTCGTGGGCCTCGGTGCCCTGGTCTATTACTTTTACAAGGGCTACCTGCCCTCCAACCCCATCGCCCCCGAGATTTTCCAGCAGTTCAACCCGCTGTTCATCGTCGCCCTCACCTTTCCGGTGATGGGCGTCTTCGCCTGGCTGCGCCAGCGCAACCAGGAGCCGTCGACCCCGCGCAAGATCGGCATCGGCATGGTCATCGCCGCCGTCGGCTTCGTCGTCATGCTGGTCGGCTCGCTGCACCTGGCGGCGCCCAAGCTGGTCGCCTCGGCCAGCATGACCGAGTGGGGGCGCGTCTCCCCCTCCTGGCTCATCAGCAGCTACCTGATCCTGACCATCGCCGAGCTCTTCCTCAGCCCGATGGGGCTGTCGTTCGTCTCCAAGGTCTCGCCGGTCCGCTTCCAGGGGCTGATGCAGGGCGGCTGGCTGCTGGCCACGGCCACCGGCAACAAGCTGCTGTTCGTCGGCGGCTACTTCTGGGACAAGATCGAGCTGTGGCAGCTGTGGGCCATCTTCGTGGTCTGCTGCCTGCTGTCGGCGGCGTTCATCTTCTCGATCATGAAGAGGCTGGAGAGAACGACCCAGAGCTAAATCGAAAAAGAAAGAAAAACTATTCAGCAGCTAACAGTACGACGGTCCATCGAGGTTCCACGCTGCCGGCCCTGGCAAGGGCGGCGTCCCCGAGGGGGCATGCCCCCGAGAGGGATCCCATGTACCACGTACCAAGTTGAAGAAAAATGCGAACTCGGCGTAGGCCGAACAACTCAAGGTGGACGGCAACGACTATAGATCGAGCTATAGTGAAAGGTTAAAAGTGAAAAGGAAAGGCAATGCAACGATCTCAGGCCATGCCGTTCTAATCACTAATCACTAATTACTAATCACCAGGATTAGCTCGTTCCTTTGCTGCCACTATCACTACCACTTCGTTTTTTCAGCCTGATCACGCCGAGAGGCCGCTTCAGCCAGCGCCAATATTTGACCAGTCTGCGGCGGACGGGCGGCCACAGGGGATAGAATTCGAGATACACATTCGCCAGGGGCGTCGGCTTCACGTGCGTAGGCCAAAAGCGGGCCCTGCCGGCGCGGTCCACGCCGGTGACTAACCCCAGAACATTCTCCAGCGGCACCCAGCCGTCAGCCATGGGGCAGTTGTCGCCCTTGACGAAGAATTTCCTGCCCTCGGCGTGCAGCACCCGGTGAACCAGCATCTGCGGCCGCTCCGGGTGGCGGAAGGCGATCACGTCACCGCGCCGGGGCACCAGCTCCCCCAGCGGCGAGATGGTGATGACGTCGCCGTCTCGGATGGCCGGCGTCATGCTGTGCCCTGTTGCCTGGAAGCGGAACGCGGCGCCCTTCTCGTGCACCGCCTCGATCAGCTCCATGATCACCGGAGCGGAAAGCGGGACACCTTCCTCCCTTTTCATTCCTGCTCGCAGATCTGAAGTGCATTCTGACTTCAGCACGATTTCACCTGAGCCCCAACGAAGAATGCCATGGAAGCTCATCATAACAAGGATTATCTCCAGACTCAACTGAATACCTGTCCTCTGTTGTATCTTTCAATTTATCTTGCCGGCAATAGGGATCGCCGTTTTCAGTTTCCTGTCATTTCCTTCACTCTGTCGTGCATCCGAGACCAGAGCAGCATTCTCCCCATTCTGCCGCAAATCAATTGGTTCTTCGCAGGCCACCAAGTGCCGACCGTTTTCCCTTTCCGGACGAACTTGACGAGCAGGCCGTCCAGAGTCTTGAAATGGACTTCCTGGATCGAGGTAGAAAAAAGGAAAGTAAGCCAGCCATGTTCCCGCACAAGCTTGAAGAACAGGCGAAAAGGGCGGGCCGTAGAGCGGAGAAGGATTCGTCCAGCCCTAAGGCGCCTGACATGGATCCGCCCACGAATCCCGTTGCGCACGATCCTTCTGCGGCCGGCTCTTTCGAAAGCAACGGCACGCCCCAGGCATTCAGCCTCCACCACTGGATGAACGTCGGGCTCTGGATTGGCGTCACCGCGAGTGATCATTCCCCTGCAGGACCTGTATATAACCCGGTGGACTATTGTACTCGAATTTTTCTGAGCTTGAGGCTTGAAGACAATGACATCGCCTCGGTCGATCGCATTCCAGGCTGCTTTCTCTAATTGCAACCAGTCGCCTGGCTTGAAAGTTCCTTTCATGCTTTGCCCAAGGTAAAAAAGATGACCGGGAAGACCCAAATCGTTGGCGTCTTGTTCCCTGCATGAAATCAATTCGTCTCCCAACTATACCTCTCATGGCTGCCCGATCACGGCCTTGGGGACAACAACTTTCTTGGAGTCTGGATCGATGTGCAGCAAGAATATCATCCGATAAGCCGGCATGTCAAGGAAGGCAAGGATGACAAAGGGCAAATTTACTGATATAGTATCTCTGCTCATGCAAATAAAACCAACAGTTAAAAGCCAGTCAGACAAAACTGCTCGACGTAAGGCAGGAGCAGTTCCCCCCCTGAGCCAGATCTATTTTTACCTGACCCAGGGGTGCAACCTGGCATGCCGACACTGCTGGCTGGCCCCTCCCTACGACGAGAAGGGGAATAAATTCCCGGTACTCCCGCTGGCCCAGCTGAAGCGCGCGATAGAAGAGGGCACGCCCCTCGGCCTGTCATCGGTCAAGCTCACCGGCGGCGAGCCGCTGCTCCACCCCGATTTTTTCAAGATCATTGCATTCGTCAAGCAAAAGAAACTGGGGCTGACCATCGAGACTAATGGCATGCTGGTCGATCAAGCCGCGGCCCGGATGATCGCCTCGGTCCCGAAACTTTTTATCTCGGTGAGTGTGGACGGGGTCGACGCGGGCACCAACGACCGCATCCGCGGGGTCGCCGGGGCATTCTCCCGCGCCACGACAGCCGTCCGGCACCTGGTCGAGGCCGGCATTCATCCCCAGATCATCATGACCCTGATGCGCAGCAATTTTTTTCAAGCGGAGAAAATGGTGCGCCTGGCCGAGAAAATTGGGGCCGGATCGGTAAAATTCAACATCCTGCAGCCGATGGAACGTGGGGAGAAACTGAGCCAGTCCAATGAGGCACTTTCCATCGCTGAATACATCAAGCTTGGGAAAAAAATCGAAAATGGCATTGCAAAGAGGACAAAACTCGCCATCTTTTTCGATTACCCCATGGCTTTCCGAACCCTGGGGCGAATCTCCAGGCCCGGAGGATGCAGCATCTGCGGCATTCTCGGCATCATAGGCGTCATCCCATCCGGCCATTATGCCCTGTGCGGCGTCGGCGAGCACATCCCGGAGCTGATCTTCGGCAAGGTCGGGAAAGACAAACTGGTGACCATTTGGTCAAAAAATGCCGTTCTCAAGAGGCTGCGCACCGGTTTGCCCGAGAAATTGCAGGGAATTTGCGCCGAATGCCTGATGAAGCAGGCCTGCCTGGGCTCCTGCATCGCCCAGAACTACTATCGCTCAAAAAACCTGTGGGCCCCCTATTGGTTCTGTGAATCAGCTGAAAAAAACGGTCTATTCCCTGGGAACCGAAAAGCTCTCAAAGAAGTTGCATTTAAAATAAAACGATTATAATATTGATGATAATGATAAACTGAGGGAGGAATAGAACATGAGTAAAAAGACGTTCAAGAAAAAATATGTTTCCCCCCATGCCCTTTCATTTTCTGATTACGGAGTCGCCTATGGCGGGCCCTGCACTACGGGCGGCTCGGCTTCATCATGCAGTATTGGCAACACGGCATCGAACAATTGCGGAGTAGGCAACAGCGCAGTTCAGCGCTGTGGTACAGGCGGAGGGGCAGGAAATTGTGGGACGGGCAACACTCCTATCTGATAGACTCACGGTTCCATTCTATTTCTATGCTTTTTTTACCACTTGCCGATGGCGCGAACTGGGTTTTTAAGAATTCCCAGAACAAAGCGAATCCAGCCTTGGATCTGTTGTCTGCCGCGTTGAACCTGAACCACGCCGAGGAACATGCCTGCTTGCGGATGATCGTAAAAACGGACGAACCACTTCTTCATGTCATCACCATCCGGTATTCACACAGGCCGGCCAATGCCATTCAGCCTCCCGCCCCGCGAGGAAGGAGATTCACTTGGCGTATCGGCACCAGTCGTCATCCCCGACTTCATTTTGTCAATGCGTTCAGAATCTCGCAATTCGTCGGCATGAATGCAGAACGCAGAGGGGGAATCCTCCTGCATGGAGCTCTGCTGGAAAAAGAAGGAAAAGGCGTCATCCTGGCCGGACCGAGCGGGGCTGGAAAAAGCACGGCTGGACGCAGGCTGAACCATCCATGGAGGTCATTGAGCGACGACATGGTCTTGGTGGTGAAGAAAAATAAAGGCGAGTATCGCGCGCATCCCTGGCCGACATGGAGCCGCATGGAGATGCGGGACCCATCAGGTCGTGTCGATGCGGCTTATTCCGTGCCCTTGTCGGGAATTTTTTTCATTCAACAGTCGCAAGACGACTCTGCCACCCCAAGCGAAAAAAGCAATTCCATCGGCATGCTGCTGGGCTGCGCTGAGATCGCCACTGGCAGCATGGTGCATCTGTTGCCTCAAAAAGAGGTTGTCACCATCCGGAAACGCCGGTTTCACAACATGTTCGATCTCACTTCATCCATCCCTCAATACCGGTTGAGTGTCAGCCTAAAGGGGCGCTTCTGGGAAAAGATCGAAGAGGTTCATGCGTCATGAGTATTGTTCAGCTTTAATTCAAGC
>CAYXCX010000032.1:988-12401 GCA_964463405.1 uncultured Clostridia bacterium | reverse complement strand
AATTTCGCCTGCATCAGAAGCGATTGTAGCATGTTTTTTTTTTTAAGTTGACGGGAGCAAAAATCGATGTTATATTAACCATATGGTTAAACCAAATGGTTGGTTGAATGCCTAAAAAAGAAGGAGCGAGCAGGGATGCGATCCTGGCTGCGGCCCAGCGCGAATTCGCGGCCAGGGGCTTCGCCGGGGCGCGGGTAGAGGCGATCGCTCGCCAGGCCGGCGTGAACAAGGCCATGCTTTTTTATTATTTCTCCTCCAAAGAGGGGCTGTACCAGGCCATCCTTCATGGCGTGATGGCCGAATTCTTCAAGAAAGTGCAGGGGCTGATCACCCCGGGACTGGGCCCGGAGGAATTCCTGGAAAAGTTTCCCGCCCTGTACATTGAACTGTGCGCCAGCCATCCCGACTTCATCCGCCTGGTGGCCTTCGACCTCATCCACAACCCCGACAACATCTGCGCCATCATGGCCGGGATCATTTCGCACATGACCGAGCAGGGGCCCCATCCGCTCTTCGCGCGCGTCCGCAGCTGGCGAGAGCAGGGGCTGATCTCGGAACCCGATCCGCTCCACTTCATGATGAACATCGTCGCCCTGTCCATCTTCTCCTTCATCGGCAAGCCCATGGTGGAGGCCATCTCGGGGATCCGCGTCGCCAGCGACGAGGAATTCTACCGCCGGCGCGTCGCCAGCGTGGTCAACGTTCTCAAACGGGGGATGCTGCAATGAAACCATCGTGGATCGCTCCCATCGTCCTGGCCGGGTCGCTGGCGCTGCCGGCCGAGGTGACCCTGCCCCAGGCCGTGGCCGACGCCTGGGCCCTCAACGGCGCCCTGAACAGCCAGGAGCTGGAGGCCCAGGCGGCGGCGCTCGCCGAGCAGAACGCCCTGCGCCGCCAGCGCTTCGCCGTCCATTTCGGCGGCTCTTACCGCGCCACTACCGACACCATCCAGGTGACGGCCGGCGATTTCCCGTTCCCGCTCGGGCCGCAGGTGCCGCCGGGCACGGTCTTGCTGTCGACGCCCGGCGACGCCCTCGACCTGAAGCTGTCGCTGCTGCAGCCGCTCTACACGGGCGGGCTGCTGCGGAGCGCCGTGGCGGCCGAGGCGGCGCGGGGGGCGGCCGAGCGCGAGCTGGCGCGCTGGCGGCGGCTGCAGCTGGCCGGCCGCGTCAAGTCGTCCTTTTTCACCTTCCTGATGGTCCGCGGCAAGCGCGACTCGCTCCTCTCGCTTCTGTCCCGGCTCGAACACCATCTGAAAAAGGTGGAGCGGCTGCAGGCCGAGGAGCTGGTGCGGCGCTCCGACCTGCTGGAAGCACGGGCCAGGGCCGACGAGGCGCGGCTGGGCCTGCAGGACCTGGAGCAGCAGCTCCAGGCCGAGGCGGTCCAGTTCCGCAGCCTGTGCGGCCACGACCCGGGCGAGATCGTCCACTGGCCCGGCGAAGCGGCCGACGCCTACGACGCGGCCTGGGCCCATTTCCTGGCCCACCATCCGCTGCTGCGCTCCCTCGACGAGAGACAGGGCATGGCGGCGGCCCAGCGGCGGGCGGCGGCGGCAGCCTACCTTCCCCAGGTCGGCCTTTTCACCGAGGCCCACTACGGCCGGCCGGGGCAGAATTATTTCCGCAACGCCTGGACGTTCTACCTCCAGGGCGGCCTGAGCGTCAGTCTGCCGCTCTTTGACTGGAATGGGCGCCGGCGCGGCCTGGAATTGGCCGACATCGCCGCCCGCAAGCTGGAAAACCAGCGCGGCGACTTCGTCCGCGAGAGCGAGAAGGAGCTGCGCCAGCTGTACCTGGCCCTGGAGGCCGCCGGCCGGAAAGCCGTTCTGCTGCAGGGCCTGGCGGCCAACGCCGCCGAGGATTCGCGGCTGAAGGAAGGGCTGTACGCGGAGGGGCAGATCGACCACAGCGACCTGCTGGCGGCCATGACGGGCGAGGAAAAATACCAGGCCGAGCGCGATGCCCTGGCGGCGCAGACCGAGCTGCTCAAGGCCGCCATCGACACCCTGATCGGAAGATGTGAGGAGGAAGAATGAAACGAACGGCGGCGCTCCTGTCCTGGACCCTGCTGCTCTTTGCCTGCGGCCGCGGCCGTGACGAGGTCCGCGCCCCGGGGGTGGTCGATGGCGAGATCGTCGGCGTTCGCGCCCTGGCCGGCGGCACCCTCGAGCGCCTGCGGGTCGTGGAGGGCCAGGCGGTCGCCCGCGGCGAACTGGTGGCCGAGCTGAACCGCGACAAGGTGGGCAACGGCCTGGAGGAGGTGGAGATCGCCGCCAGGGAGATCGCCAGCAACGAGGCGCGGGTTCGCGAGAAGCGGACCTTGCTGGGGGCCAGCCTCGGCTACTGGCAAAAGCAGGCGCAACGCTTCGAGCGCCTGCACGACGGCCAGTCGGTCTCGGGCGACCAGCTGGAGAAGGCGCGGCTGCAGCGCCTGGAGGCCCAGACCTCGCTGCGCGAACTGGACCGCTCGCTGGAGGCGCTTGAAATCCAGAAGGAGACACTGGGCAACAGGCGCCGGGCCCTGGAGCTGGCCGACCGCGACCTGCAGCTGCGCTCGCCGGTTTCGGGAGTGGTCCTGGAGACCTTCGCCCGGCCGGGAGAGACGGTGCTCCCCGGCGCGGCCCTGGCCGACATCCTCGACCTTTCCAGCCTGTTCGTCGACGTGTTCATCGAGGAGCAGGAGATCGCGGCCCTGAAACTCGGCCAGCCGGCGCGCATCCTCGTCGACGGCCTGGAGCAACGCTCCTTTGCCGGGCGCATCGCCTACTTCGGCCGCAAGGCCGAGTTCTCGCCCAAGTACATCGTCGCCGAAAAAGAGCGCCAGGCGCTTCTGTACCAGGTGAAGGTGCGCCTGGAAAAGGATGTGGAGGCGTTCAAGGTCGGCATGCCGGTCACGGTGGTATTTTCGCGCCAGGGCTGAGCCTATGGTGCGGCTGCAAAAAATCCGCAAGTCGTTCGGCGCCATCCGCGCCGTCGATGACGTCACCCTGAACGTGGCGCGCGGGGCCATCACCATCCTGGCCGGCGCCGACGGCGCCGGCAAGTCGACCCTGTTCAAGATCCTGGTGGGGCTGGTCAGGCCCGACGCCGGCGCCGTCCTGCTCGACGGCGAGGATATCGGCGCCGATGCCTCCCGCGTCACCGCCGTCTGCGGCTACATGCCCGAACGGTTCTCCCTCTACACGGACCTGAGCGTCGAGGAGAACATGGATTTTTTCTCCTCCGTGCACGGGGTGGACGCGGCGCGGCGCGAGGACCTGAAGCGCCGCCTGCTGGAGCGGACCGGCATGGCCCCTTTCCGCCGCCGCCGCGCCGGCGACCTTTCCGGCGGCATGAAGCAGAAGCTGGCCCTGTCGACGATCCTCCTCTCTTCGCCGCAACTGATCATCCTCGACGAACCGACCACCGGCGTCGATCCGCTGTCGCGCATCGAATTCTTCGCCATCATCGAGGAGCTGAAGCGCGAGGGGCGGACGATCGTCATGTCCACCCCCTACCTGGACGAGGCCGAGAAGGGCGACGAGATCGTCCTGCTACGCCGCGGCCGCGTGCTGCGCCAGGACTCGATCCGCAACCTGCGCGCAGCCTTCCCGGCCCGCCTGTTCCGCATCCTGCCGCGCGGCAATGTCTTCGAGGCGATGCGCGCGGCCGCGGCCGACCCGCAGCTGGCCGGGCGCGCCCACCTGCGCGGCCGCTACATCCGCTACCTGCAGGACGGTCCGGAAAACCACGGCGCCCGCATCCCGCACCTGGAGATGACCGAGGTGGCCCCGACGCTGGAAGACATGTACATCTATTACGAGAGGCGGGCGTGACCCCGGCCATCGCCGTGCGCAACCTGCGCAAGGACTTCGGCCGCTTCCAGGCCGTCAAGGGCATTTCCTTCGACGTGGCCCGCGGCGAGATCGTCGGCTTCCTGGGGCCCAACGGCGCCGGCAAGACCACGACCATCAAGATGATCACCGGGCTGCTGCGCATCACCGCCGGCACGGCGCTGGTCGACGGCCTGGACATCGCCCGCCAAAGCCGGCAGGCCAAGCGCAAGCTGGGCTACATGTCGCAGAAGTTCTCCCTGTACCCGCTGCTCACCGCCCAGGAGAACGTCGAGTTCTTTGCAGGCATCGCCGGGCTTGCGGGCGACGAACGGCGGCGCCAGGCGGCCCGCCTGCGCCAGGCGGCCCCGGAGGCGGGTCGGCGGCAGAAAGTTCAGGACATTCCCCCGGGCATCCGCCAGAAAGTGGCCCTGTTCGCCTGCCTGATGACCGAGCCCGACATCATCCTCCTGGACGAGCCCACCTCGGGAGTTGATCCCGAGGCCAGGCGCGGCTTCTGGAACGAAATCTACGCCCTGAAAAAGCAGGGCAAGACGCTGCTGGTCTCTACCCACAACCTGGACGAGGTCGAATACTGCGACCGCATCCTCATCCTTCACGCCGGCGAGCTCATCGCCGCCGGCGAGCCCGAGGCGCTGCTGCGCGAGCGCGGCCACGCCGACATAGAGCGCCTCTTCGAAGAGGCCATCCGCCAACATGGACAGGATTAGGGCGATCATCGTCAAGGAGTTCCGCCACATCCTGCGCGACCCGCGCAGCCTGACCCTGGTCTTCATCATCCCGCTGGTGATGATCTTCATCCTGGGCTACTCGATCTCCTACGATTTGGACCGGGTCGAGGCCTCGCTGGTCGACCTCGCGCGCGGCCCGCTGGCGCGGCAGCTGGCGCGGGCCTTCGCCGCCAGCCCCGTCTTCGCCTTGCAGACGCGGGCCGCCGCCGGCGGCGCGCTCTCCCTGGCGGAGGGCGAACAGCGGCTGCGCCGTGGCAAGACCCGGCTGATCATCGTCCTGCCGGCCGACCTCGAACGCCTGGCCGCCGCCGGCCGCCCGGCCACGGTGGGCCTGATCCTGGACGGCAGCGACGTCAACGCGGCCAACCTGGTCTACCAGTACAGCGAGCGCGTCCTGCTCGATTTCAACGCCGCCAGGCTGGGCGGCGCCGGGCTGCCCATGGTCGGCACCAAGATCTTTTTCAATCCCGAGGCGCGCAGCCAGTTCTTCTTCATCCCCGGCCTGGTCGCCGTCATCCTGCTGATGATCTCGGCCATGCTCACGTCGCTGAGCATCGCCCGCGAGCGGGAATCGGGCTCGCTGGCCCTGTTGTTCATCTCGCCGCTGCGCTCCGGGGAGATCATCCTGGGCAAGACCGTCCCCTACATCATCGTCTCCCTGCTCGACGGCGCCTTCATCCTGCTCTTTTCCCGCTTCTGGTTCGGCATTCCCCTGCGCGGCAGCCTGCTGGTGCTGCTGCTTTTCGCCCTGCTGTACGTCGTGGCCGGCCTGGCGCTGGGCATCCTGGTCTCAACCGTCGCGCCCAGCCAGCGCACGGCCATGCTGGCCACCCTGCTCATCACCATGCTGCCTTCTTTCCTGCTCTCGGGGTTCATCTTCCCCCTCGACTCCCTGAGCCCGATCCTGCGCGCCATTTCCCACGCCATCCCCGCCACCTACTTTTTGCGCATCATCCGCGGCGTCGTCCTCAAGGGCGCCCTGCTGCGCCATTTCCTTTTCGAGGGCGGGATGCTGGTCGTTCTCAGCGCCGCGCTGCTGGCCGCGGCCACGGTGAAATTCGCCCGCCAGCGCCGGGCGGTGCCATGAGACTCCCGCACCTGGTCCGCAAGGAGCTGATCGAGGTCCTGCGCCAGAAGGAGCTCCTGTTCCTGATGCTGGTCAGCCCGCTCATCCAGATCGTGGTCCTGGGCTACGTCATTTCCAGCGACATCCGCCACGTGCCGGTGGGCGTCGTCAACCTGTCGCGGGGTCGGGAGGCGCCGCGGGTCATCGAGCGCGTGCGCCGCTCGCCGCTGTTTTCCGTGCGCTTCGAAAGCCGCGGCGGCGGCCCGACCGTCGAACCGCTCAGGAAGGGGGAGGTCAAGGCCGTCCTGGTGTTCCGCGACGCTCCGGCCCGCCGGCCGGGAGCCCCGGCCTATCCCGAGGTGCAGGTGCTGATGGACGGGGTCGATTCCAACACGTCGATGATCGCCGCCGGCTACTTCAACGGCATCATCAAGAATTACATCCTGGGCGAGATGGAGAAAAAGGGCCGGAGATTGCCGCTGGCGGCGCGCGCCGTGTTCCGCTTCAACCCCCAGCTGCGCGGCATCAACACCATGGGGCCGGGGATCGTCGCCTTCCTGCTGACCATCATCACCCTGTTCATGACCGCCTCCTCGCTGGTGCGCGAGAAGGAGCAGCAGACCCTGGACACGCTGCTCATGTCGCCGCTCGCCAGCCTGGAGATCTACCTGGGCAAGGCGCTGCCGGCGGCGCTCGTCGGCCTGGTCGACATGGTCATCGGCCTGCTGGTCGTGGTCCTGTGGTTCGGCATCCCCTTCCGCGGCAGCCTGTTTTACCTGTTCCTGGCCGCGCTGGTCTACCTGGCGGCCATCCTCTCCTACGCCCTGCTGGTGTCGGTGCTGTCGGCCACCACCCAGCAGGCCATGTTCTTCGCCTGGTTCTCGCTGATGCTCTTTCTCCTGATGTCGGGGTTCTTCACGCCGGTGGACAACATCCCCCAGCCGCTGCGCCTGCTGGCCGACCTGAACCCGCTCCGCTATCTGATCCAGATCATCCGCGAGATCTTCCTCAAGGGCAACGGCATCGCCTATTTCTGGCGCGAACTCCTGGCCCTGGCCGCCATCGCCGCCGCCCTGGTCTCGGTCTCGCTGCTGAATTTCAAGCGCTTCATCTCCAAGTAGGGCGGTCGCCGCCCCGGGCGGCGATGAGCTCGGCGGCGGCGGCCAGGTCGGCGGCGACGTGATCGGGGCGCGCCGCGCCCTCGGAAAGGCGTGTCTCGCTCTCGGCACCGAAGCCGGTGCGCACCAGCACGGTGCGGCAGCCGGCCCGGCGGCCGGCCTCGACGTCGTCCAGGCTGTCGCCGACCATCCAGCTGGCGGCCAGGTCCAACCCGTGCTCGGCGGCGGCCAGAAGCAGCATGCCCGGCTGCGGCTTGCGCAGGGGGCTCTGGCGGCGGAAGGCGGCCACCTCGCCGTCGGCCAGGAACGGGCAATGGTAGAAGGCGGCGATCTCGGCTCCCTGGGCGCGGAAGTGCTCCTGCAGAGCGCGGTGCAGGGCGAGCACCTGCTCCTGGCTGCAGATGCCCCGGGCCACAGCCGACTGGTTGCTGACCACCACCACGGCGAAGCCGGCCCGGTTCAGCCGGCGCACGGCGGCCGCGGCGGAAGGGTAAAAGCCCACCTGGGAGAATTCGCAGATGTAGCCCCGGTTTTCGATCAGCGTGCCGTCGCGGTCAAGGAATACGGCCGGCTTCACGGCGCCGGCTCCCAGAGTTCGCCGGCGGCGGCCAGCACCTCGTCGACGCCGACGGCGCTCATGCAGCGGTGGTCGGACGGGCACTCGCGGCGGCGGCAGGGGGCGCAGTCGGCGCCGCGGTGCAGCAGGCGGAAGCGTGCCGCCAGCGGCGCCGTGCGCCCGGGCTCGGTCGGCCCGAACACGGCGACCAGGGGGACGGAAAGGGCGGCCGCCACGTGCATCAGCCCCGAGTCGTTGCCCACGAACAGGCGGCAGCAGGACAGCAGGGCGATGGCTTCGCGCAGGGAGAGGCGGCCGGCCAGGTTGTGGACCCGTCCCGGCAGCCCGGCGCCGACGGCGGCCACGCGCCCGCGCTCGGCCGGGCTTCCCAGCAGCAGCGCCGTGGCCGCGGGCCGCTCGCGCAGCCACAGGCGCAGGAACTCGCGGAAGCGCCCGGGAAGCCAGGCCTTGGCGCCCCCGTAGGCGGCGCTGGGGGAAACGGCCAGCAGCTGGCCCATGTCGGCGATTCCCAGCTGGTGCAGCCGCAGCCGGGCCTGCTCCCGCTCCGCCGGGGCGACGACGAGCGTCGCCGGCGGGGGGACGGCGATCGGCCGCCCCGCCAGGTGCTCGACGACGCGCAGGTAGTAACGCTGGTGGTGCTCCGCTTCCGCCGCCGGGCGCACCCGCTCGCGGAGAAGCAGGGAGCGGCCGTCGCGCCCGTAGCCGGCCAGCTGGGCGATGCCGGCGGCGCGGAAAAACAGGGCTGAGGAAAAAGAATTGGTGAACAGGACGCCGCGGCCGAAGGCCCGGCGGCGCAGCTCGCCGGCGGCGCGGGCGAACGAGCGCGGTGTCCAGCGTTCGGGCAGGGGGAGGATTTCGTCGATCTCGGGGATGGCGCGGAACAGGTCGGCCAGGTAGCCCTTGGCGGCCACGGCCAGCCGCTCTTCGGGGAACGCCTGCCTGTAGGCGCGCACGGCGGGCAGGCTCATGACGCCGTCGCCGATCCAGTTCGGCGCGCGGATGACGGCGCTCATGCCGCTGGCGGAATCAGGATTCGCCCTCTTCCTCGTCTTCTTCCTCCCCCGTCTCCTCGGCGCCGAGGTCGGTCGCGCTTGCGGCTTCGCCTTCCTGGGCAACGCTTTCGCCGTTTTCGCCCACGGCCTGGAGCTGCTGCGCGAAGAGGTTGTCCTCCTCGTTGAGGACGTCGAAGTTGATCTTGCCCTGGCGGAATTCCTCCAAGGCCACGGTCAGGGGGTTCTCGCTCTTGACCTCGACTTTCCTGCGCGCGCCGTTGACCAGCTGCTTGGCCCGGCGGGCGACCAGGATGGCCAGTCTGAACTTGCTGTCTATGCCGTTGAGAGTTTGCACGTAGGCCTCCAGAAGATGAATACAGTATAGCAGATCGGCAGCCAAAGAGCAACCGAACTGCGAAGCCAGAGGTTCCATGTGCCATGTTCCATGTAGCGAAAGACCTTTGCTTGGGAGCAGGGCAATCTCTAAGCAGGCGCTGCGGCACTGCACAAGGCAAAAGAAAAAAGACGAAGTGGGAATTGGGCGAAGAGGATTCCTATGCGCTTGAACGAAGCAAACACTCAAGGCAAAAGTAAAAAGGCAAAAGTGAAAAAATGTGCTTTCCCTTGTGACCGGCGGCCTATGCCTGACGCCGGGCACGAGTTCGCCCTTGGCCGTTTCCGAATCACGAATCGCGAATTGCGAATCGCGCTGGTTCGTTTCCATGCCGCGCCTGCCACTAGCGCTTCCACCTATAGCTTTTTTTAGATTCAGTTCGTCGAGTTTCTTGCTAACACTAACACTAACACTAACACTAACACTAAGAGTTCGTTTTAATAATTATGCTATACTCGTATCCAAGTAAGGAGCTCTTCTTGGCTGAAATCTTGAACGGCATCGACGTCTTGCCCGGCGTGCACCGGCGGCTGCTGGGCGACCGCCCGCTCGCCCTGGTCACGGGCGGCGCCAACATCGACGCCGCCGGCCGCCCGACCCACGAGGTGGTGCGCCGCCTGGCCGGCCGGCGCCTTAGGGCGATCTGGTCGCTGCAGCACGGCTTCTTCAGCGACAAGCAGGACAACATGGTCGCCTCGCCCTCGTTCTTCTGGAAAGGCGCCGGCCTGGCCGTGCGCAGCCTGTACGGCGGGCGGCTCCTGCCCGCCGAGCGCTGGCTGCAGGGGATTGAAGCCCTGATTGTCGATCCCTTTGACGTCGGCACCCGGGTCTATACCTTCCTGAATCACCTGGCCATGGTCCTGCGCCACATCTCGGGGCGGGGCATCGGGGTCGTCGTCCTCGACCGTCCCAATCCGCTCAACGGCCGCGACCTGGAGGGGCCGGTCGCCCGGCCCGACCATTTCAGCATCGTCGCCCGCCTCCCCGTCCCCATGCGCCACGGGCTGACCGCCGGCGAATTCCTTTCTTATGCCGTGAATTATTATGGGCTGGACGTGCCGTTGACCGTGGTGAAAGCCCGCCACTGGCGGCGGGAGGAGCATTTCCCCGGGGCCTGGACCCTGCCCTCGCCCAACATGCCCTCCTTCGCCACCGCCGTGGTTTACCCCGGCGCCGTGCTCCTGGAGGGGACCAACCTGTCGGAGGGGCGGGGCACCACCCGGCCGTTCGAGCTCGCCGGCGCCCCCTTCATCGATCCCTTCCGCCTTGTCGATGAGCTGGCGCGGCAGCGCCTTCCCGGCGCGCGCTTCGTTCCCCTGTACTTCAAGCCCGAGTTCTCCAAGCATGCGGGCCGGGTCTGCGGCGGCGTGCTGGTCCAGGTGACCGACCGCGGCCGCTTCCGCTCCTTCGCCACTTATTATGAGCTGATCCGCGCCGTCGCCCGGTTCCATCCCGGACGCTTCGCCTGGAAAAAGCCGCCCTATGAGTTCGAGCGCGAGCGGCCGCCCATCGACATGATCTGCGGCAGCGACCGGATCCGCCGCTCGATCGACCGGGACGTTCCCTACGGGCGCCTCCGCGCCGGCGTCGAGCGCGAAATCGCCGCCTACGCCGAGGCCGTCCGGCCTTTCCTCCTGTATCCATGATTGTCATCCCGCTCGCGCAGGTCCTGGAGCCCGGCCGGCTGGGGACCATTCGCGATTGCCTGATGGCGGGCAGCGTCCTGGCCTATCCTACCGACACCCTGTACGGGCTGGGCGGCAACTTCCTGTCGCCGGCCGCCCATGCCGCCGTCGACAGGCTGAAGGGCAGGGGGGGGGCGCCCTACGCGGCCGCGGTCGCCGGCTGGCCCATGCTGGAGTCGCTCGTCGCCGGCATCCCCGGCGGCCTGCGCGGACGGCTCCAGCAGCTGCTGCCCGGGAAGTTCACCTTCCTGTTCAAACCCGCCCCGGCGCTCGGCCCCGCCCTGCTCAAGGGCAGCGGCCGCATCGGCATCCGCCTGCCGGCCCTGGAGCCGCTGCGCGCCCTGATCGGGCGCCTGGGCTTCCCCCTGATCAGCACCTCGGCCAACCGCAGCGGCCGGCCGCCGCTCAACGATCCGCAGGCGCTGGCCAGAGAATTCCCGGGCATCGACCTGCTGGTCGACGGCGGAACGCTCCCGGCGTCGCGCGGCTCGACGGTGGTCGACCTCACCGTCTCGCCGCCGCGGGTTGTCCGCCAGGGCGACGGCGCTTGGTCGGCGTCTTGACATCGGCGGGGAAAAAATTACAATAGCGGCTGGAGGAAGCAGCATGAAAAAACTCAAGGGGAGCCGGACGGCGGAAAACCTGCTGAAGGCCTTCGCCGGCGAGTCGCAGGCGCGGATGCGCTACACCTTCTACGCCAAGACGGCCGGGAAGGAGGGCTACAAGCAGATTGAGGAGCTGTTCCTGGAGACGGCCGAGAACGAGCGCATGCACGCCAAGCTGTTTTACCAGCACCTCGTCGCCGCCCTGGACGGCCAGATGCAGGAGATCCAGGCCGCCTATCCCGTTGCTTTCGCCGGCACGGAGAAAAACCTGGAGTACGCCGCCGACGGCGAGAAGGAGGAGTGGACCGGCCTCTACCCGGCCTTTGCCAGGATCGCCGACGAGGAGGGCTTCCCCGAGGCGGCCCGCACGTTCCGCGCCGTGGCCACCGTCGAGAAGCGCCACGAGGCCCGGT
>CAYXCX010000032.1:0-978 GCA_964463405.1 uncultured Clostridia bacterium | reverse complement strand
GCCCGGTACCGCAAGCTGCTGGAGAACGTGAAGAACGAGACGGCATTCCGCAAGGGGCGCAAAGTCGCCTGGAAGTGCCGCGTCTGCGGGGCGGTCATCGAGGGCGACGGCGCTCCGGAGACATGCCCGGTCTGCGACCATCCGCGCGAGCATTTCGAGGTCTGGGTCGAAAATTACTGATCCCGAGTCAAGGAGGACGACATGAAGGATTTGCAGCTCAAGAAATACGCGCTGGCCGACCTGCTGCTGACCGCGGTCAAGAGCGAGATCGACAGCCAGGCCGTTTATTCCCGGCTGGCCGGGCGGGTGAAAAACGCCTTCCTCAAGGAGCGGCTGGAATTCCTGGCCGGCGAGGAGGGCAAGCACCGCCAGGCCCTGGAGGGGCTGTTCGCCCAGCGCTTTCCCGGCCGCGAGGCCGCGGTCCCGGCCAAGGCGGCGGTGCCGCTGCCCGAGATCCGCTTCCGCGACGAAATGGTGCCGCTGAGCGAGGTCATCGCCCAGGCCATGGTCGCCGAGCAGGCGGCCCACGATTTTTACCTGCAGCTGGCCGAGCTCTTCGCCGACGACGCCGCCAAGAAAAACCTGCTGCTCTATTTCTCCATGATGGAGATGGGCCACTACAAGCTGCTCGACCTGGAAAAGGAGAGCCTGGAGCGTTTCGAGGAATACGGCGAGGAGCAGGAGCTCATCCACGTAGGCCCCTGAGCGCAGGGGCGGTGATCCGCGCCGCCGCCGGCAGCCCGCCGGCCCGGCTGCGCCCGCGGCGGGGCGGTTGACAAGCGGGCGCGATTGGAGTATGAACCCCAGCTGATGCTCTTCCATTCCGTTGAATTCTGGATCTTCTTCGCCGCCATTTTTGCCGTCGCCCTGGCCGTCCCGGCCAAGGCGCGCTGGTTCTTCCTGCTGCTGGGCAGCTACTATTTTTACGGCTTCTGGAAATGGCAGTACCTGCTGCTGCTGGCCGCCGCCACCCTGGCC
>CAYXCX010000031.1:0-12657 GCA_964463405.1 uncultured Clostridia bacterium | reverse complement strand
GCCGCGCCGCCTCGCCCGCCTCCACTCCTCCCCGCTCCAGCGCCACGGCGCAGCAGTCGCCAGGGACGATCTGCACCTGCACCTCGAGCGCTTCGCAGAGGGTGACGTCGCGGTATTCGGGCGGCGCCGGCGGCCCGGGCTCCAGGGCGGCCGCGAAGAAGCGCCAGGCCAGGAAAGCGGCGAGCAGGAGGACCGGGGCGAACAGCAGGAGAAGCCGGCGGCGGCGAAGCGGCTGGGGGCTCGAGATCATGGCGGCATTGTAACCCAGGTCCGGCCGCAAGGCAACAGGAAGCCTGCATCCCGCCAGCAAGAGAGATCCGCAAGGGATTCCTCTTGAAGGGGCAGTCTGCAACTTGAGATGTTTCCCGTTTCCCCATATACATGATACAGCCGAAGGAGGCGCCATGAAAAGAAACCTAGTCCTGACTCTGATCCTGTTGGGCTCCTGCCTTTCCCTGGCAGGGCAGAGCATCACCGTGACTTCACCCGCTGCGGGAAACACTTGGGGCATCGGCGGCATTTACACGATCGCCTGGACGTCGGCGGGAGTGACCGGCCCGCTGTCGATCAGGCTGCGCCTCGCCGATCAGCCGACGGCCGAAGCCGTGCTGGTGATCGCGGCCAGCGCCGCCGAAAGCGGCTCCCTCTCCTGGACCATCCCCGGCTCCGTCTCCCCTGGGAGCTACAAGATAAGGGTGCGCACCACCGCCATGAACCCGGCCATCGCCGGCGACAGCGGAATTTTTCAGATCGCCCCGGCCCTGCCCCCGCCGCCGCCGCCCCCGCCGCCCGCCTCCCTGGCCATGCTGGATCCCAGCTTTGGGCCTGACCAGGTCCTGGGACTCGGTTCCGACCAGCTTCTCCGCTGGAAGGCGGTGTCGGTCCCCGGCAAGGTGCGCCTGGAGCTGGTGTATCACCAGGGGCAGATGCTGGGAATCATCGCCGAGGACCTGCCGGCGGCGAGTGGCGGGTACAACTGGAAAGCCGGCAAATACGGCGACGGCAAGTACGCCCCGACCGACGGGGGCCACCTATACCACGTGCGCATCCGCTCCCAGAGCGACCCTTCTCTCTGGAGCGAAAGCAACCCCCCTTTCGGCCTGACCTTCAAGCGAACCCTGGTTAAAAACCTGAACCGCTGGCTCAAGCCGGACCTGGTCGGCTGCGCCGAGTCGATCGTCGTCACGCCCCTGAACGTTCCGGGCACCGTCCATTTCTACGTGAAAAACATTGGCCGCGGCACGGCCAAGGCGCCTTTCAAGGTCCTGTTCAGCATCGTCGCCCACTGCAACAAGACCGTGACCCTCAATGCCGACCTGGCGCCGGGAGAGACGCGCTTCGTGGGCGAATGCTCGGCCCAGGGCGCCGGCGTGGCGCAATACAAGACCTATGTCCAGGCCGATTGCGACGGACAGGTCGACGAGTCGAGCGAGGTCAACAACCGCTTCGAGGGCGGGTTCAGCTGCCGCAACCAGGAGCAGGGCTCGGTGGGCCCGGTGGCCTGCAGCGGCGAAAGCCAGGGCCAATAAGCGGCACCGCGACTGCCATTACTCCCAGGGCCGGGGCGCTAAATCAGGAGTTTGCTCAGAAGATAGGCGAACAGGTTCTCCGCGTGGCTCCTGACCGGGGCGCCGAAGCCGCCGCTGCCGTAGTCGGTGGCCAGCGAGTAGGCCTGGCGGGTCGCCTGGATGCCGCTGCCGGCCAGGCCGCCGATCAGGAAGGAGACTCCCTGGTGCAGGACCGTGGCGCCGACCCAGGCGATGAACCAGATCAGGGCGTACTCGAACCAGCGGTTGACCGAGGCCGCCACGGGAATCTGGTCCAGCAGCCAATCGGCGATGGCGATGAGCCAAAAAAGCCAGAGCCAGCGGAGAAACCAGTCGTTCTCCCCCTTGGCGTTCATCTCGGACTTCACGTAGTAGGCGATGCGCAGCAGGATCAGCCCGGGGAACAGGCCCGATATGGCCGGCAGCGCCACGGCCGCAAACTTGGAGATTCCCTTCCCCTGCTTGGCTTGCCCCGAATGGAATCCGGCCCTGTAGGCGATGACGACCACCGCCGCGATCAGGAGGAAGATCACGATCCTCTTGCCCAGAGAAGTGGGGGCCCGTTTCACTTTCGCCATCACGCTATTATATCGAAAAACAGCGACAAAAACGGCGACGGACGGTAAAAAGCAAAAAATTTGCGGCTTTCTTCCCGGATTGGTTTCGTGCTACAATCGGGCCATCGTGATGCAAATCGTGTGACAGGATGAAAAAAGACTCTGTCTATTTCATGAAAAGGGCCTTGTCCCAGGCGGTGGCCGCCGAAAGGCGCGGCGAAGTGCCGGTCGGCGCGGTCGTGGTGCGCAGCGGGCAGATCGTCGGCCGGGCCGGCAACTCCCCGATCGGCGACCTTGATCCCAGTGCCCACGCCGAGATCAAGGCGCTGCGCCGGGCAGGCAAAAGGATCGGCGCCTACCGGCTGAACGGCGCCGAGCTCTACGTGACGCTCGAGCCCTGCCTGATGTGCTACTCGGCCATGGTGCAGGCGCGCATCGCCCGGCTGGTTTACGGCGCCGCCGATCCCAAGGGCGGAGTCTTCAGCACCGGATCGTTCGAGAGCGTGAAGCACGTATTCAATCACCGGATCGAAGTGGAGGCCGGGGCGCTCGCCGAGCCCGCCTCCAGGCTGCTGTCCGGCTTCTTCAAGGCGCGAAGGGGAGCCGGGAAATCATGACAGACAGCAGTGGCGCGTAAAACCCAACTCGTTAAATGGACTCAACCGCAAAATCATTAGCCTGGCTTTGCTCGCATACCGCTACACCCAAATCAATTATTTGGGCTGTACGCTCGCAGATCCCACCCCCTCCGCCATTTTGAGAGGAAAGAATTGGGGAGAGAGATTCAGTACTCATTCTAGTTCTAGGGGGTGGGGTGAGCTCGCTTCGCTCGCAGATCCCACCCCCTCCGCCATTTTAAGAGGAATGAACTGGGGAGAGAGATTCAGTACTTGTTCCAGTTCTAGGGGGTGGGGTGAGCTCGCTTCGCTCGCAGATCCCCCCCCCTCCGCCATTTTAAGATAAGTACTGTTCTTTATAGATCTGGATTGTTCTAAAAATGGCGGAGGGGGTGGGATTCGAACCCACGATACCAGTCACCCGGTATAACGATTTTCGAGACCGTCCCGTTCAACCGCTCCGGCACCCCTCCGCACTTGAGGTGAGGACTTTTCGTGATAAACTTCACGAACGTGGAGATGAGATTGTAGCATAAAGCTCCAAGAAATCAAAGCTGGAAATGCTTCTCATCCTTCCGCGACCAATAGTCTCGGCGAATGAGGTAATCTGGGTCACTTCGGGCGGGAGGGGCCTCCTCCCGCCCGGAAAAAAGTTCAGCGGGTCAGCGTTCCTCTACCAGGGGCACTCCACCTGGTACTAGACATGGTGGGCCGGAGCGTCGTAGCAGCGGTCGTTGTAAGCCCGGCAGTCGTCGTTGTCGGGGTTGCTGTCCATGCGGATGTCGGGGTCCCAGGAAATCATGACAATGACCTGGATCTCCTGGCAGCAGTAGCCGGGCTGCACGTCGGCGCAGTCCCACTTGCGGAAATAGGGCAGCTCGAAGCGGCCGCTGAGGCTGATCTCCTGCCCCTTGTTCAGGCGGGAGATGGGGACTTTCTGGACGTAGACATACGACTCGGGGCCGCTCATCCAGAGCTTTTTCACGATCAGCTGCGCCTCGGCCTGGCGGGGATTGGAAACGAAGTCCTTGGTCCCCAGGTTCTGAATCTTGGCGCTCAGGTTCACGTAGCCCTTGCCGCCGATGACCTGCTTGGTGATGGCGGGCCGGCCGGCGACCAGGTCGGGGCCTTCGCAGGGCTGGATCACCCGGGCCGTGACCGGCGGCCTGACGATCTTGGTCTTGTCGACCTGCTGCGACACCTGGGCATAAGCGGCCGCGGCGAACAGCAGCGCCAGGCCGAACGCCAGGAAAATGCGGTGGTTCTTTTTCATCGTTTTTCCTCCTGCTCCCGGCGCCTCTCTCCCCAGCCCCGGGAATGATCGATGACAATTGTTATATAGGATTACGCGCGAATAATCTCAGCCGCGCAGGAATCGCGCCGGCCATGGATTTGGGTAGAAACAGGTGGGTTTGGGAGGGAGCCAACGCACCTGGAGGGATTCGAACCCCCAACCCTTTGATCCGTAGTCAAAAGCTCTATCCATTGAGCTACAGGTGCGTGCGAGGAGTATATTATCATAAAGAAGGGAGCAACTCAAGGGAAGACAGAGGGAAGAGAGAGGGAAAGGCAGAGTGGGGAAGACACTGAAATGGATTTTTTCCACTCTCTCTTCCCTTATTCTTCCCTCCTTCCTCCCTCTCTCTTCCCTGAGTTCCGTATGTCGCCAAAGGGAAAGAGGAATTGACCATTCCGCCCAACTCTGTTACCATGAACCCCCCATGAAAAGGCAAATCTTCTCATTCCTTTTGTTGGCGCTCGCAGTGACCAGCCATTGTGCCCGGCTCGAGGCCCAGGACGGCGCCCCCCGCCTGAGCGCCCGCGTCCTGGCGGCAGAGGGCACGGTGGAAATCGTCCTGCTGGTGCCGGACGGCTTCCACATCACCGACCTGAAAAACGGTTTTTTCACCGTGGCGCTCGCCGCCAACGAATTCCTGGCCCTGGAAAAAACGGATTTCCCGAAGGGCATCGCTTATGGCGAGGAAACGGTCTTCAAGGGCGAGGTGCGCCTGCGCTCCCGGCTGCGCAAACTGAAGCCGTTCTCGGCGCCGGTCAAGGCCGAGTTCGCGGTCTCCTACCAGGTCTGCCAGGAGGAGCCGGTGGAGCTCTGCTATCCCCCCGACCTGGGACGGGTCCAGGCCGAGATCGGCCCCGATTTCGCCGCTCCTGCCCGCGCTGCCGCAGCGGGAGCCGGGACGCAGCGGCAGCCGCTGGCCGGCCGCCTGGAAAACCTGATCCGCGGCAGGCTGGGCAAGGCATCGCCGCTGCTGTTCCTGCTGGTCTTCGCCGCCGGCTTCCTGGCCAGCCTGACCCCCTGCGTCTACCCGGTCATCCCCATCGTCATGGGCTTCGTGGGCGGCCGCAGCCAGGGACGGCGCCTGAAGGGGTTCATCCTGTCCCTGTTCTTCGTCCTGGGCCTCGCCCTGGTCTATTCCCTGCTGGGGGTGATCGCGGCCAAGACCGGCTCGCTGATCGGCGTCTCCTTCCAGAACCCGCTGGTGGTGGTCGCCATCGCCGCCGTCTTCATCGTCATGGGCTTGAGCCTGGCCGGCCTGTTCACCATCCCGGTCCCGGCCTGGGTCTCCTCCAGGGCCGCGAAAAGCCACAAGAGCGAATTTTTGGGCGCGGTCGCGGTCGGCGGCGTTTCGGCGGTCATCGCCGCCCCCTGCGTCGGCCCGGTGCTGATCGCCCTCCTCTCCTGGGTCAGCCAATCGGGCGACGTGATCCTGGGCTTCTGGCTGACCTTCGTCTTCTCACTGGGCATGAGCGTCATCGTCATCCTGGCCGGCACCTTTTCCGGGGCCATCGCCTCGCTGCCGCGCGGCGGCGGCTGGATGAGCGCCGTCAAGTACTTTTTCGCCGCCCTGCTGATCGCCGGCGGCCTGTACTTCCTGGGCGGCATCCTGCCCGGATGGATCGTATGGGCCGTGTGGGGCGCCTACCTGGTGGCCCTGGCCGTGGCCCTGGGGCTGTTCCGCCCGCAGGCGGGCGAGGGGGTCGGCCCAGTCCTGGCGCGGACGGCGGTGGCGCTGCTGTTCCTGCTGGGGTCCTTCCTGTTTTTCCGCGGCCTGGCCGAGCGCTATTGGCCGCTTGCCCAGGCCGGGCCCCGGGCGGCCGTGGCCGAAACTCTCCCCTGGATGAAGGACCTGGCCGCAGCCAGGGAAAAAGCCCGCGCCGAGAACCGGCCGCTGCTGGTCGACGCCTGGGCCGAATGGTGCGCTGCCTGCCGCGAGCTGGACGAAAAGACCTTCAGCCGCCCCGAGGTCGGCCAGGCGCTGCAGGGTCACGTGCTGGCCAAGCTCGACTTCACCCGCTCCGCTGGCGAGAACGAAAGGCTTAAAAAAGAACTTGGCATCATCGGCATGCCCACCGTGATCCTGTTCGACGCCCAGGGGAAGGAGACGCGGCGCTTTTCAGGCTTTCTGGCAGCGAAGGAGTTCCTCGATTTTCTCGGCCGCTAGTCAACTGCGCAACGATGGAACGATCTTGAGACGTTAGACGTTAGACGTTAGACGCCAGCAAGGCAAGTAACAAGTAATAATCTCAGGGTATTTCTCTTGCTAACCACTAACGTCTATCGTCTAACATCTTCTTCAAAATCGTATCCCAAGCGAACCGCCCAGGCGCAGGCCGCCCAGAATGATGTCCTTTTCGCGGGCCCCGGTTTCCACGACCGTCCAGGCGCCGGCGTAACCCAGGGTCAGGCCCAGGAACAGCTTCCTGGCCAGGAAATAGCGGATGCCGGCGCGGGCGTCGAAGCCCGGCGCCCATTTGCTGCTGGTGGCCCCCATGGCCTTTTCCCGCGAACCGGCCAGCAGCAGGGCGGCGGCCAGGTCGGCCTGCAGCCTGCCCATGCGCCGGGTCTCCCAGCCAGCACCCAGCGACAGGAATGTCTGGGCGGCCTGGATCTCGTCGCCCAGCGCCGGCAGGGAGCCGGTGGCCGACACGGCCCCGGCGCCCAGCCACAGGTAAAAACGGGGCAGCAGATCGTAGGTAAGCTTGATCTCCGGGCTGAACAGCGCGTCGCCGTACAGATCCTTGAAGCCGGCGTCGCCGGGGACGAACAGGGCTGCGCCGACGCTGGCGGAAAACTTGTCGCCGGCTCCGGGCAGCATGCCGGCCAAGGCGAGCAGCAGGATGGCGAGGGTGATTTTTTTCATGGCTACGCCTCTCAGATGGTCAGTTCGTTGGACATGGCCAGCATCTCGCCCTGGGCGCTGCGGGCCTGCACCACGTAGGTATAGCTGGAGCCGCGCTCCAGGTACTTGTCGAAAACGGTGGCGCCGCCGTTTTGCAGCTCGCCGGCGGCGAGCTCCTTGATGGCCTGGTAGGCGTTGCCGGGGATCTTGCGGTAGACCGTGTAGACCTCGTTGCTGATGCCCGAGCCGGGGTCCTTTTCCACGGAAAAATACACCTCGGCGTAGTCCTTTTCGATCATCCAGGAGCTGGACTGGCGCCTGGCGACCGTCATTTTCAGCACCAGGCTCTGGGAAAGGGCGCGGGCCAGGTTGAGCCGGGCGCCGTACTGCATCTTGCCCTCCAGGGCCGGGAGGCGGTCGGCGCCGGAATAGAGGCGGCCCAGCCGCTTGGCCAGGTCGTCGCCCGGGAACTGGGCCGCCAGCAGCCCGATGGCGCCGGTGACAAAGGGGGCGGCCATGGAGGTGCCGTCCAGCATCCCGTAGCTCGCCTGGCGGTTGGCCAGGTTCACGGCATGGACGCCGCGGCTCCTGGCCAGCAGGCCGTCTTCGCGCGACAGCGAGACCGCCGGGATCCAGTTTCCCTCCGCGCCCAGCGTGCCGATGAAGATGCCCGGCGCGTTGTTGTAGATCGCGGCGCCGGCGGCGCCGGCGGCCTGGGCCTTCTGCACCTTCTCGGCGAAGGAGATGTCGCCGCGCTCGATCAGGGCGATCTGGCCATTGACCCCGGCGGGAAAATCGCCGGCGCTCAGCCCGCGGCCGCAGTCATAGAGAAGCCGGCTCAATCCCGACGCCGGCGTCAGCCCCGAGTGTTCCAGGGGGATGGCGTTCAGCAGGTCGCCGCCCGACTGCAGCCAGGCCTCCTGCCCCTTGCCGATGGGCATGGTGGACAGGATGCCCTGGCCCGGAGCGGCGATGTCGACCGTGTTCGCCCCGTAGTTGGAAAACGAGGCCAGCGCGTCGTCGGCGTCGGTGGCGGCCACCGCGACGATGCCCGGCAGGTCGTAGCCGGCCGGGTAGAAAAGGGTGGAGTCGTTGTCGGCCCCCTCGTTGCCGGCGGCGCAGACGAAGGCGATGCCCAGGGCGGCGGCGTCGGCGATGGCCTCCTCCTGCAGCGGGTTGCTGCCGCCGCCGCCGAACGAGGCGTTGATCGCCGCCACGTTGACGCCGCGGTCGCGCTTCATCATCACCACGTAGTCGATGGCCTCGATGCAGTCGGAGTCGTAGATGTGCAGGTCGGGGCGGAAGCCCTTCAGGGCCATGACGCGGGCGTTCCAGTTGACGCCGCAGACGCCGACGCCGTTGTCGCCCGCGGCGGCGATGATGCCGGCCACGTGGCTGCCGTGGGTGTCGATGTCCATCGGGTCGCTGTCGTTGTTGCCCCAGCGGTCGGCGGCGAAGTCGTAGCCGAACACGTCGTCCACGAAGCCGTTGCCGTCGTCGTCGGCGCCGTTGCCCGGGACCTCGCCGGGATTGCGCCACAGGTTGGCCGCCAGGTCCTCGTGGCGGTAGTCGACCCCGGTGTCGAGGACGGCCAGCACCACCTCGCCGCTGCCCACGCTCCGCTCCCAGGCGCCGGGGGCCTGGATCCTGGCCAGCCCCCACTGCAGGGAGTACTTGGGGTCGTTGGGCAGGCGCTGCAGGCGGCGGCGGTAGTTGGGCGAAACGGCCGCCACTTCGGGCAGTCCCGCCAGGGCCTGCAGCAGTCCCGCGGTGCCGAGCCGCGGCGAGCGCAGCAGCATGGCCTGGCCGGGGCGCGCTCCGGAAAAAGGCCGCAGCTGCCGGCCGCCGCCGGCGTCCAGGGACGCGGCCACCATGGCCGCGGCGCCGGGCGAAACGTCGGCCCTGAACCTGACCAGGACCTCGCCCTCGGCATAGGGCGCCTCGGCAGCGCCGCCGGCCGCGGACGCGGGCTGGCGCCGGGAATCGCCGGCTCCGGGACTGGCGAAGGCCAGCCCGGCCAATAACAGCAGGGGAAGGAACGGCGCCAGGCTGCGCCGGATTCCGGCTGAGATCATGAACTCCTCCTCGTTTGCGGCCGCGACAACTCGGTTCTCCAGACTACCAACCTTTGCCCGGGTTGTCAATCAGGGGAGCGCGACTGCTCCCCGGCCGGAAAGTGGGGGGAGAGCAAAATAAAAGCCGGGCCCCCGCTGGGAGCGGGCCCGGCCATGAGGTCGTCCGGCGTCAGGTCAGCGGAGAATCGGCTTCTGCTCTGCGCCCTCCAGGGGGATGTTCTGCAGCAGGTTGCCCTTCATGTCGGCCAGCCCCAGGGCGAATTTCGCGCCGCCCTTGGTCAACAGGCCGTAGTTTTCCTTGCTCAGGCTGGGCTTGATCGTGTCCGGCATGACTTTGCTGCGGCCGTACTGCCCCAGCTCCTGGACTTTTTCGCCGTTTTTCAGCAGCACCAGCCTGACGTCGCCGCGCACCCTGCCCAGCAGCTCGCGGATCCGCAGCAGATCGAACTCGGGGCACAGGCAGGGATCGGGCTCAGGCGGCCACTTGACCATGACCCGCATCTGCCGCAGCTTGGCCAGGATGCCGGGATCGATGAGGCAGCTCTTCAATTCAAAGGTCGCGCTCTTGTCGGCGCTGGAATTGTTCAGGGTCGAGACGCGAACCTTGTAATTGGCGGCCGGCGAAGCCAGGCCGCCATCGATCTTGCCGGCGTTCCAGGTGTAACTGTTGGTCCCCGGCGCCAGGGGGTTGACGATCATCTCGGAATAGCCGCCGCCCTCCTTGACCAGCTGCAGCTTGAGCTTCTGGCTGGTGCCGGTCACGTCCCAGGTGATGGTGACGGCCTCGCCGATGCAGTAGGGCGAAGACCCGCTCAGCTTGATGTTGGCAACCGAATCACCGAAGACCAGGCCTGAGGCGAGAAGCGTACAGGCCGCGAATAACAGCATTCTTTTCATGACAACCTCCTTGTGGCTGACAACCATTAGATACGAGTTTTCCGAAACTATCACACTCCCGTTTCTTTTTTTTTGCCGCCGGGGACGCGGCCGCCATTGACTTTCAGCCCGCGATTTCCTATAGTGGCCGCGTCAAGGAGGGTTCCCGGACCGCTTCCGGCGACTTAGGATGGAACGCGGCGCGCGCTTCAAGAAGGAGATGATCGACCTGTATTCCGAGGTCGACCTGCGCGTGCTGCTCGAACGTATCACCGCGGCCATCCGCGGCTACCTGGCTTGCGAGGAGGCCTCCATCTTCATTTATGACCCCGAGCGGGAGGAGCTTTCCTTCGAGACGGCCACCGGCGCCCAGGCCGAGCAGCTGAAGCGCATCGTGCTGAGGAAGGGCGAGGGGGTGGCCGGCTGGATCGCGGCCGAGCGCCGGGGCGTGATCATCGACGACTGCGCCCGCGACCGACGCCACGCCACCGGCGCCGACCGCAAGACGAATTTCCGCACGCGCTCGCTGCTGGGGGCGCCGGTGCTCCAGGGAAGCCGCCTGCTCGGTGTGCTGGAGGCGGTGAACAAGAAGCGGGGCCGCTTCAGCCGCGCCGACCTGAGGCTGCTGGAGGAGATCGCCGCCTTCCTGGCCATCCCGCTGCAGAACGCCGTTCTCATCCGCCAGATGCTCGAGAAGCAAAAGCTCGAGCGCGAGCTGCAGATCGCCCACGACATCCAGCAGACCTTCCTGCGCCAGGAGCCCCTCGTTCTGCCAGGCTACGACGTTGCCTTCTTGAACCTCCCCTCCTCCAAGGTGGGCGGGGACTACTACGAGGCTATGCCGCTCGCCTGCGGCCGGGTCGTCTTCGCCGTTGGCGACGTAGCCGGGCATGGCGTGCCGGCGGCGCTGGGCATGGCCATCTTTCGCAGCGGTTTCGTCTACATGCTGCGCCAGGGCGCCGGCATCGCCGCCACCGTCAGCCACCTGAACCGGCTCATCGCCGAGACCACCGAGGCCAACCTCTACGTGACCGCCTGCGCCTGCCAGTTCGACGTTGGCGGCCGGGGCGAATACCTCAACGCCGGCCACCCATTGCCGCTGCTCCTGCGCGGCAGGAAAGCCCTGCCACTGCCTGCGGGAGGAATGGCGGTGGGCATGTTCGCCGAGGCGGAATTCTCCGTCGCCGCCGTCCACCTACTCCCCGGAGACGTACTGCTGCTGTTTACCGACGGGGTGATCGAGGCCGCCAACGACCAGGGAGAGGAATACGGGCGCGAGCGGCTGGCCGCGGCCGCCCGGCGCAGGCGCCGTTGCCGCGCCGCCACACTGCTCGAGGCCGTTCTGACCGACGTGCGCGCCTTCCGCGGCCGCGGCGAGTTCGAGGACGATCTGACCCTGATGGCGATCAAGTATACCGGGAAGAACGAACTATCGTGACGCGTGACGCGTAACGCGTGACGCGGAACAGCAAAGGCCGATCTTGGGATTGGAAGAGCAATCGTAACACGCAAGGCGTGACGAGAAAATGCAACCAGATAATTAAAACCACAAGAACTAAAACACAAATTTCAGGTTTTTTTGGCTTGGTTTTTTGGCTTTCTCGCGTTACGCGTCACGCGTCACGAATGCCCGCTATGTATTGAACCTGAAATGGACGATCTCGCCGTCGCGGATGACGTATTCCTTGCCCTCCAGGCGCAGCAGCCCCTTCTCCTTGGCGCGGGCGAAGCCGTCGCAGTCGAGAAAATCCTTCCAGGGAATGACCTCGGCGCGGATGAACCCCTTCTGGATGTCGCTGTGGATCTTGCCCGCGGCGACGAAGGCGCTGGCCCCCTTTTCCAGGGTCCAGGCCTTGGTCTCGTCCTCGCCCACGGTAAAAAAGGAGATCAGCCCCATCAGGTCGTAGGCGGCCTGGATGAACTCGTCGCGAATGTAGCGGTAGCCGGCCAGGCCGTACTCGGCCTGGAACGCCTCGCGCTCCCCCGCCGGCAGCTCCAGGAGCTCGGTCTCGATCTTGCCGGCGAACAGGACGACGCAGCGCCCCTGGCCGGCCGGCAAGGCCAGCGCCGCGTGCCGGCCCAGCGTGTTTTCGTCGCAGTTGACCAGGTGCAGCAGCGGCTTGGCCGACAGGAACTTGAAGCCGCGCACCTGGACCGCTTCCTTCTCGCCGAAGGGATATTCGCGCAGCGGCCGGCCCGCCTCCAGGAACGCCTTGAGCTTCTGCAGCAGTTCCAGCTCCTCCTGCAGCTCCTTGGACTTGAGCTTTTTCACGTCCACGGCCAGCCGCTCCAGCCGCTTTTCCACGGTCAGGAAGTCGGTGGCCTTCAGCTCGTCCTCCATGGCGGCGATGTCGCGGGCCGGGTCGACGGCGCCCTGGGGATGGAGGATCTCCGGGTCGACAAAGCCGCGCGCCAGGTGGACCAGGCCGTCGGCGCGGCGCAGCAGGTCGATGAACGTCGAATTTTTGACCTCGCCCAGCGAGATGGCGCCGGCGTCGAGAAACTCGATCTTGGCGTAAATCGGCGGCGTATGGAAATACTCGGCCAGCTTCTTCAGCCGCGAATCTGGCACGTCGACGATGGCCTTGTGGAACTCGTTGCTGGCCGCCGAGAACTTGTCGACCTTCTCCTTCTTTTCGGTGAGCAGGTTGAACAGCAGCGTCTTGCCGGTCTTGGGGTAGCCGAAGATGGTCAGGATCATGGAGGCATTATACCCCAATTGGCCCCATATACCTAGGCCAAACGAGCTGCAGAAAGCGCAGAAGAGCTCCAAAGGTAAAAGGAAAAAGGTAAAAGGAAAAAGTAGAAGAAAAGGCACTAAAAAATTACTTTGCGCATGAGCTGAA
>CAYXCX010000030.1:0-12878 GCA_964463405.1 uncultured Clostridia bacterium | reverse complement strand
TTCAAGTGCTCGCTACTACCACTACCACTATCACTACCACTAATAGATCGTTGAGCTTCTTGCTAACACTAACACTAACACTAACACTAAGAGATCGGGTTATCCCATCTCCTGGAACCACCCTTCCTCCATGCCCAGCCGGAGCGCTTCGTCGCGCACCTCGCGCCACTCCTCGGGCTGCAGCCGGCGGTCGAGGGGCGGACGGCTCGGGGCGAGGTGGGCCGGAAAGTACTGGCTCATCAGGCTGAGCCAGGCGCCGCGGAACAGGGCGGCGGCGATGGCGCGCAGGACCTCCAGGGAATTTTCGACGTGCCCGGGCAGGATCAGGTGGCGGATGACCGTCCCCCGCCTGGCGATCCCCTGGCCGTCGAGCCGGAGCGGGCCGGTCTGGCGGTACATCTCGGCGATGGCCAAAACGGCGACTTCAAAATAGTTTTCGGCCCCGGAAAGTTCACGGGCCAGGCGGCGGGCGCCGGGCGAGGGGCCGTACTTCAGGTCGGGCAGGTAGACGTCGACGATCCCCTCCAGGGCGGCCACGACCTCGGCCTGCTCGTAGCCGCTGGCGTTGTAGACGAAAGGGACGCGCAGGCCCCGGGCCACGGCGATCTCGGCGGCCGCGACGATATGGCCCAGGTAGGGTGTAGGCGAAACCAGGTTGATGTTGTGGGCGCCGCGCTGCTGCAACGAGAGGAAGATGCCCGCCAGTTGCTCGACGGAACAGGGCTCGCCGTGGGCCAGCTGCGAGATCGGGTAGTTCTGGCAGAATACGCAGGCAAGCGTGCAGCCGGAAAAAAAAATCGTCCCCGATCCCCGCTGCCCGGAGATGGCCGGCTCCTCGCCGAAATGGAGGTTGTGCGCGGCGACCTTGACCTCGCGCCCGGCATGGCAGGCGCCGGGCCGGTCCTGGCCGCGCCGGGCGCCGCAGCGGCGCGGGCACAGAGCGCAGGGGCTGAAGCGGGCTGAAAAGAAGCGCTTCTTCGCTTCCCAGGCGGCGGCGTCCAGGCCAAGGTAGCAGGGAGCGCTCAGCCGTTCCACTCGAAGTCATGCCCCAGGAAAACCTGGCGGGTCCGCTCCTCGCGAACCACCTCGGCCGGGGTGCCGCGGCTCAGGATGCGCCCCTTGTGCAGGATGCAGGCCGTATCGGTGATGTAGAACGTGTCGCGGACATTGTGGTCGGTGATGACGATGCCGATGCCGCGCTCCTTGAGCCGGAGGATGATTTTCTGGATGTCGAGGATGGTGATGGGGTCGATGCCGGTGAACGGCTCGTCCAAGAACAGGAAGCGCGGCTTCATGATCATCGCCCGGGCGATTTCCAGCCGCCGCTTCTCGCCGCCCGAAAGCTGGTAGGCCGGGGCCTCGCGGAGCGGCAGCAGCCCGAAATCGCCAAGCAGCTCCAGCGCCCGGGCGCGGGCCTCGGCGGCGGGATGGTACAGCTCCAGGACCAGGACCAGGTTCTCCAGCACCGAGGCTTTCATACAGACCGAGTGCTGCTGCGGCAGGTAGATCAGCCCCCGCTGCGAGCGTTCGTGGGAGGGCAGGTCGTCGACGCTCTCGCCATTGAGCTCCACCGAGCCGTTGTCGGGCTTGACGATGCCGGCCATCATCAGGAAGGTGGTGGTCTTGCCGGCGCCGTTGCGCCCCAGCAGGGCGGTGACGGCGCCGGCCGCGAACTCGAGGCTGACGCGGTCGACGACCGTCGCCCGGTCGTAGACCTTGGTCAGGTCGCGGGTCCGCAGCCGGTCGCTCACAGGCCGAGGCGCGGGGCGATGCGCTGCACGGCTCCCAGGCACAGCGACAGGAATTCGTCGAGTGCCAGGCCCAGCTTGTCGCAACCCGCCATCTGCGGGCGCGAAGCTCCCTTGGCGAAGGATTTTTCCTTGAAGCGCTTCTGGAGGAAGGGCAGGTCCAGGGCGCCCAGCCTGCGCTCGGGATGCATCAGGGCGCAGGCGATGAGGAAGCCGCTGGCCGGGTCGACGGCCAGCAGGGCGTGGTCCATGGGCGTGGCCGGCTCGACGCGCAGGTTGTGCGCCTGGATGGCGTGCAGGATGGCCGGGGCCAGGCCGGAATCGGCCAGCATGGCCGCGGTCTTGTCGCCGTGGGCCTGCGGCTCGGCGACCGTGTACTCGTAGTCCAGGTCGTGGAGCAGCCCGGCCAGCTCCCAGAAGCCGGGGTCCTGGCCGAGGCGTACGGCGCAGGCGCCCATGCAGGCCTCGACGGCCAGGCAGTGCTTGACCAGGTTCGGATTGTGCAGGTGCTGCTCGACCAGCTCCAGGGCTTGTTGGCGGGTCATGGCTCCTCCTCCGCGGGCGGAATTATAAGCCGGCTGGGCCGCCGATGCAAGCCCGCCGCCATTTGTGCCCGGCGGGGGGTTTGTGGTACAATCGCGCCGACGAGGCGATCCTCAGGGGAATTTCCAAGAAGGAGGCGATCATGACCCCAGAACAGCCCAAGGCCCCATTTTCCCAGACCGGCGACGACGCCAAGCCCAAAAGACTCTTCTGGGTCATCGGCTTGCTGGCGCTGGCGGTCGCCGTGCTGGCGTTTCTGCTGCTGAAGGCCCCGGCCGGCCCCAAGCTCTCCCCCAAGATGAAGCAGATGGAGGAGACGGTGCAGCAGATCCAGCAGCTGGAGGCGAGCATCCAGGAAAAGCAGAACGAAGTGTTTTCCGTCCTGAACGAATACAAGAAAAAGACCGGCGAGGACCTGCCCGAGGTCAACATCATGAACCTCTCCCCCGAGCAGAAGACGGTGCTGGAGGAAAAGATCAAGAACGAAAAGGACGTCTCGATCAAGTCGCTGCTGCAGGACATCTTGGACAAGAACAGCGACATCCAGAACCTCAACGCCCGCGTGCAGGAGCTGGAGACCCTGCTGCCCAAGCCGCACCTGGTGGAGAAGGGCGAAAACCACTACCAGGTGGCCATGGACTTCCTGCTGAACGAGAAGGGGCTGGACAAGGCCAGGGCCATGGAGCTGGTCGAGCGCACCGCCCTCTTCGAGCCGATCGTTCCCGGCTTCAAGATCTGGAACTTCTACGCCGAGGGCGAGTACGGCACGTTCATCACCCAGGGCTCGGCCCCCATCTCCCCCAACCAGATCCAGCGCAAGGTCAAGAAGGAGCTGGTCGACGCCAAGGACAAGGCCATCGCCGAGAAGGAACAGCTGCAGAGCGACATCCACGAGATGGAGTCGCGGCGCGTCGAGCTGATCTCGCAGCTCGACCTGCTCAACCAGGAAAAGCAGGGCATGCTGGCCAAGATGAGCGAGCTGAACCAGCAGAACCAGGAGATGCAGACGTCCCTGAACTCGGTCTTCTACGCCCTGGGCTCGCGCAAGTCCCTGGCCGAGAAGGGCATCCTCAAGGGCGGCTTCCTGCGCGCGACCAAGCTGCAGAAAGTCGACCCGGAGATGTTCGACCGCTCGCTCGACCTGCGCGGCGACCCGCGCCTGGCGCTCAACGCCTCCGAGCTGCAGATGTCCCGCCTCAAGGCGGTCACCCTCTACCCCGGCTATTTCAAGGCCGGCGTCGACTACCAGGTGGAGTTTGACGAAACCAGCCAGAACGCGACCCTCACCTTCCTCAACCTGAAAAAATTCATGAGCGAACAGATCGCCGTCGTGGTCGAATAGCCGCGGCGGCCCGCTAGCCGGCGGCCCCGCCCCCGCGATGATCGCCCGCGTCAGCGCCGTCGCCAAGGGCGGCGCCGGCCTCGTGCGCGACGAAGGGCGCGTCGTGTTCGTGCCCGGCGTCGTGGCCGGCGAAACCGTCGAGTACGAGGTCGCCGGGCGCCGGCGCTCGGCCTGGCTGGGGCGGCTGCTGCGGGTGCTCGAGCCGTCGCCGCAGCGCGTGCCGCCCCCCTGCCGCCATTACGGCGAGTGCGGCGGCTGCAACCTGCAGCACATGAGCGTCCGCGAGCAGCTGCGCTGCAAGGCGGCGATCCTTGACGAAAACCTGCGCCGCCTAGGCGGCCGGCAATGGGAGCAAGCCGTTCCCGTCCTGCCTTCCCCCGCCGCGGGCTACCGCGCCAAGGTCGAGTTCCAGGTGCGCGGCGGCCGGGCCGGATTCTTCGCCCGCGACTCGCGCCGCCTGGTGGAGGTCGCCGGCTGCCTCCTCCTTCCCTCCGCCGTCGAGGGGCATCTGCGCGCCCGGCGCGGCAGCGCTGCCGCCGTGGCGGCCGGCAGCTGGCAGGTCGTCAGCAACGGCCGCGACCTGGCCTCGCTGCTGGAGCAGGCCGGCGGCCGCCGGCGCTGGCTGAGCCCAGGGCGCGAGGTGCGCTTCACGGCCGGCGCCCATTCCTGGCTGGCCGCGCCCGGCCAGTTCGTCCAGGCCAACCTCTTCCAGATGGCCCCCATGCTGGAGCTGCTGGAAGCGGTGCTGGAGCGCGAGCGCCCGCAAGCGGCCGCCGACCTGTTCTGCGGCGGCGGCTTCTTCACCCTGCCGCTGGCCGCCCGCTGCCGGCAGGTGACGGCCGTGGAGAACGACCCGGCCAATGTGGCCGCCCTGCACGCCAACCTGGAGCGCAGCGCCGCCGGCAACGTCCGCGTCGTTTGCGGCGACGCCCTGCGCCTCGGGCTGCCCGTCGCCGACCTCTTCGTGGTCGACCCGCCCCGGGGCGGACTCTCCCCTGGCCTGATCCGCGGCCTGGCCGCCGCCAGCGCGGCCGCCATCGTCTATTATTCCTGCGATTCGGCCACCTTCGCCCGCGACGTCCGCAGCTTCGCCGGATTGGGCTGGCGCCTGCAGGAGCTGCGGCTGCTCGACAATTTCCCGCACACCGACCATTTCGAGATATTCTCGGTACTGAAACGAACCGGGCTTCGTGACACGTAATGCGTGACGCGTGACAAGTAGCGGCCCTAAGGAATAGATCGATTCTTGCCTTTTTTTTCACCTTTCGCTGAAGTTCGATCCATGCGATTACTCGTCACTCGTCACTCGTCACGCGTTACGCGTCACGATAGCTCGCTTTGTTAAATCGAGGCACTTGTGCTAATACTATGGCATGAGAAAAATCGCGCTTTTCCTCATAGTCCTCCTGTCCGGCCTAAGACTGTTCGCCGGCGACGGGGACTGGAACTGCTTCACGGTCGTGGTCGGCAAAAAGGCCTCGGCCGACGGCTCGGTGCTGCTGGCCCACAACGAGGACGACACCGGCCGTCTGCTGGTCAACATCCACAAGGTGCCGGCGCGCGAGTTCCGCCGCGGCGACGTTTTTTCGCTGCGCAGCGGCTTCGCCCTCGCCCAGCCGGCCTCCGTTCCGGGGCTGCTGTGGCTCGAGATTCCCGAGACCGACTTCGCCGATTCCTACGTCAGCGAGCACGGCCTGGCCATCGCCTCGGACGCCTGCCCGTCGCGCGAGGACCGCGGCGAGCTGAGCGAGGGAGGCATCGGCTTCAGCCTGCGCCGCCTGGTCGCCGAGCGGGCCCGCACCGCCCGCGAGGGGGTGCAGGTCGCCGGCGATCTGATCTCCCGCCTGGGCTACAACGCCTCGGGCCGCACCTACGCCATCGCCGACGCCGGCGAAGGCTGGATCCTGCACGCCATCCGCGGCAAGCGCTGGCTGGCCGCCCGCGTCCCGGACGGCGAGGTGGCGGTCGTGGCCAACCGCTATACCATCACCCGCGTGGACCTGGCCGACAGGAGCCGTTTCCTGGGCTCGGCCGACATCGTGGACTACGCCGAGCGCCGGGGCTGGTACGACCGCGGCCGCGACGGCGAGTTCGATTTCGCCCGGGCCTACTCCGACCCGGGGACCTACGCCGACCAGCGCAATATCCTGCGCCAATGGCGCGGCGCCGACCTGCTGGCCGCCAAGCCGCCCAAGCCCGAGGCGCCGCTGCCGTTCTCGTTCCGGCCGCACCGCGGGCTGCGCCCGGGCGACCTGTTCAACGTGCTGCGCGACCATTACGAGGGCAGCCGCTACGACCTGAGCAACCGCTACCGCGAGGGCTCGCCCAATTCCGGCAGGAACCGCACCATCTGCACCGAGTCCACCCAGTACGCCTTCGTGGCCCACCTGCGCTCCTGGCTCCCGGCCGAGCTCGCCGCCGCCGTGTGGATCGCCCCGCGCCGACCGGACAGCAACGCCTTTTCGCCCTGGTACCCGTCGCTGGAGGCGGTGCCGCAGGGAGCCAGCCGCGAGAAGCCCGAGGCCGCCTGGAAAAGCCATTTTGCTCCTGTTCCCGCCCCGGCGTTCGACGACGCGAACCATTCATTCACCACGTACGCCCGCCTTTCCGAGGCCGTCGACCGCCGCTACCGCGAGCGGATCGACAAGGTGCAGAAGATGTGGCGCAACTTCGAGGAGTTCCTCTTCGCCGACCTGAAGAGCCACGAGAAGGAGTTCGCCTTCCTGCTGCAGGGCGACCGCGCCCTGGCCCGGCGCATCATCGACAACTACCTGCACGGGATCGAATACCGCAAGTGGTTCCTGGCCCAGGAGCTGTTGAAAGAATTGAAATGATCCGAGCGTAAGGCCGGATCAACAAAGAACGATCTCTTAGTGTTAGTGTTAGTGTTAGTGACAGCAACGGCAATCAACGAACTCTATAAAAATCCGTCAAGAGAAAAACACTGCCCCTCAGAAAGGAAAAAGGTAAAAGGAAAAAGGAAAAAGTAAAGAATAGAAATCCTTCAAGTGCTCGCTACTACCACTACCACTATCACTACCACTAATAGATCGTTGAGTTTCTTGCTAACACTAACACTAACACTAACACTAAGAGATCGTTCTTGGTGTTTTCTTGATAGGCGGCACGTATCGTTTCAGCAATAGCGACAGCGACACGACGGTCACCGAGCTCATGGCCATGGCCAGGCCGGCCACTTCCGGGGGCAGCAGGACGCCCAGGGAGGGGTAGAGGGCGCCGGCGGCCAGGGGCACCAGCGCCGCGTTGTAGGCGAAGGCCCAGAAAAGGTTCTGGCGGATGCGGCGCATGACCTTGCGGCCCAGCTGCACGGCGGCGACGGCGTCGCGCAGGTCGTCGCGAACCAGGACGACGTCGCCGCTCTCGATGGCCACGTCGGTGCCGCCGCCCACGGCGATGCCGATGTCGGCCTGGGCCAGGGCCGGCGCATCGTTGATGCCGTCGCCGATGAAAGCGACCCCCTCCCCTTGCTCCTGGAGCTTGCGCACCTCGACGGCCTTGTCCTGGGGCAACACCTGGGCGATGACCCGCTCGATGCCGGCCTGGCGGCCGATGACCGCCGCCGAGCGCTCGTTGTCGCCGGTGATCATGGCCACCTTCAGGCCCATGCGCCTGAAGGCGGCGACGGCGGCGGGACTGTCCGGCCTCAGGGTGTCGGCGATGGCCAGGATGCCGGCCAGGACGTTGTTGCGGGCCAGCAGCACCAGGGTCTTGCCCTCGCCCTGCAGGCGCTCAAAGGCGGCTGCGGCCTGCGCCAGGCCGGCGACTTGGCGGCGCTCGAAAAATGACAGGCTGCCGACAAGGATCTCCTCCCCGGCCAGAATGGCTCTCACGCCCTCCCCTTCCAGGGTATCCAGGCCGGCGACGGCGGGCACCTGCAGGCGCCGCCGTTCGGCGGCCGCGGTTACGGCCACGGCCAGGGGATGGAGCGAATCGCGCTCCACGGCGGCGGCCAGGCGCAGCACTTCGTCTGCCGCGCCCGCCGGCGCCGTTTCCGGAACGGGGACGACAGCGGACACCTCCGGCCGGCCGGCGGTCAGGGTGCCGGTCTTGTCAAAAACGGCCACGGTCAATTTCCCGGCCGCCTCCAGGGCCTCGCCGCGCTTGACCAGGATGCCCAGCTCGGCCCCGCGGCCGATGCCCACCATGACCGCGGTGGGCGTGGCCAGCCCCAGGGCGCAGGGGCAGGCAATGACCAGCACCGAGATCAGGGTGGTCATGGCGAAAAGCAAAGTCTGGCCGGCGAGGAAATGCCAGCCGATGAAGGCGGCGGCGGCTATGGCCAGGATGACCGGGATGAAGACGGCGACCACGCGGTCGGCCAGCCGCTGCAGGGGCGGCTTCGAGCCTTGCGCCGTGCGCACAAGCTGGATGATCTGCGCCAGCAGCGTTTCCCGGCCCACCTTGGTGGCCGTAAAGCGCAGCACGCTGTTCTTGTTGAGGGTGCCGCCGACCAGGTTGTCCCCGGCGCGCTTGAGGACCGGCAGCGGTTCGCCGCTGATCATCGCCTCGTCGACAAAGCCCTCGCCGGCGCTCACCCGGCCGTCGACCGGAATCTTCTCTCCCGGCCGCACCACGATCTCGTCGCCGCGGCGCAGCTCCGCCACCGCCACCTCGTTCTCCCGGCCGTCGCGGACCACCACCGCCGTCTTCGCCTGCAGGCCCATGAGCTTGCGGATCGCATCCGAGGTCCGGCCCTTGGCCCGCGCCTCGAGGTACTTGCCGAGGTTGAGAAAAGCGGCCAGCAGCACGACGGTGTCGTAGAAGAGGAAGTCATGGGGCAGCAGCGCCAAGGTGGCCGCCAGGCTGGAGGCCAGGGCCACGCCGATGCCCAGGCTGTACATCACGTCCATGTTCAGCAGGCGGTTGCGGAGCGAGAGCGCGGCCAGGCGGAAGATGGGCCAGCCCAGGAAAACGATCCCGGGCAGGGAGAAAACGAGCATGGCCCAGCGCAGGGCCGGGGGCGGATGCTTCAGCAGCAGCATGACGGCCATCAGCGGCAGGCCGGTGGCGAAGCCCAGCAGTATGCGCCGCCGCCGGGTGCGCAGCTCCTCGGCCCGGGCTCGGGCCTCCTTTTCGCCGGCATCCTGCGCCGGGCCCAGGAACTGGTAGCCGGCGGCCTCGATGGCCTTCTGCAGCTCTGCCAGACCGGCCTGCTTCCCGTCATGGCTGACGGCCGCGCTCTCGCTGGCCAGGTTGACCGTGAACTCGCGGATGCCCGGCACCTTGCGCAGCGAATTCTCCACCGCCTTGACGCACATGGCGCAGTGCATGCCGCCGATCTTGACCTCGGTCCTGGTCCAGCGTTCCCCGTTTTCAGCCATGCCGCCTCCGTTTGCTGGGGCGATTGTATCCCGTGCGGTTTTTTTACGCAAAAATGCCCTTCCGGCGGCCGCGGCATTCTGGCCCGCGATTTGACAAGGGCCGGCCGCCGGCATAAAATGGCGCTTCGCAAAGCTCCTTGCTGCAGGGATCCGCGGGAATCAGCCAATGAAAAAGGAAAAAAGCTCGAAATCAGTGATCCTGGCCGCCTTCGTCGCCAACCTGTTCATCGCCCTGGTCAAGTACGTCGTGGCTTTCTTCTCGGCGTCATCGGCCATGCTGGCGGAGGCCATCCACTCCACCGCCGACACCCTGAATCAGGTGCTGCTCTTCGTGGGCCTCAAAAAGGCCGCCAAGAAAGCCGACGAGCTGCATCCCTTCGGCTTCTCGGGCGAAGCCTATTTCTGGTCCTTCATCGTGGCCATCATCCTCTTCACCACCGGCGCCATCTTTTCCATCTACGAGGGGGTGCACAAGCTGCGCCACCCGGCCCCGGTCGATCACCTGCCCGTCGCCCTGCTGGTCCTGGCCGTGGCCATCGCGGCCGAAGCCGCCTCGTTGCGCGTGGCCGTGAGAAAGATCAACGCCGAGCGGGGCGCGACCGGGCTGGCCGCTTTCCTGCACCAGACGAAGAAGGCCGAGCTGGTGGTGGTCTTTCTGGAGGATACGGCCGCCCTCATCGGCCTGGCCATCGCCCTGGCCGCCCTGCTGAGCGAATACTTCACCGGCATCCTGTTTTTCGACGGCCTGGCCTCGATCCTCATCGGCGTGCTGCTGGCCGCGACGGCGCTGCTGATGGGCTACGAGACCAAGTCGCTGCTCATCGGCGAGGGCGCCGACCCGGAGCTGCTGCGCCGCATCCGCCTGCTGCTGCTCAAGGAAGAGAGCATCCGCCGCGTGATCCACATCCGCTCCCTGCACCTGGGCGCCGACGACATCCTGCTGGCGGTCAAGGCCGAGTTCGACCCGCAGCTCAGCGCCCGCCAGGTGTGCAGCCTGATCAACGGCATCGAGGCCGACCTGCGCGGGCTGTATCCCCAGGTCACGAAAATCTTCATCGAGCCTGACATCTATCGCAGGAGCTGAGTCATCCCCTGCGCGTGGACCGGCCGTCCCGGGCAGGCGCAGCCATCCCCCGGTTGCCAGGGCCTAGCCGCGGCGGGCCATGCCCTTGGCCATCCACTTGCGGGCCAGGACCAGGGCCAGCGGCGACGCCATGGCGATGCAGGCGTACATCAGCCACATGGCGCCGGTGCGCATGGGCAGCCCCAGGCCGGGCTTGGGGCAATAGTGGGAGATGACATAACCCGAATAGAACGAGGTGATCAGCTTGGTCAGGAACCAGGGGAACTGGCCGATGCCCATGTAGAGGCCGGTCTTGCCCTCGGGGGCGATCTCGGCCACCCACTGCAGGAAGCGCGGCTGCCACATGGCCTCGCCCACCGACATCACCAGGATGAACAGCAGGAACAGGTAGACGTTGGGGCCGGCGGCGAGCAGGAAGGTGGGCAGGGCCATGACGAAGGTGCCGGCGATCATCATCTTGTAGACGTCGCGGCGGGCGGTCAAAGCGGCGATCAGCGGCGACAGGACGAAGATCAGCACCGGGTTGAGGTTGGAGAACACCTCGAAATAGCGGCTGACGCCGGTGCCGGCGAAGGCGCGGTCGAGGTAATAGGGGATGGTCAGCCAGTTGTGGGCAAAGAGGGTCTGCACCGGGATGAGGATGAAGATGAAGAAGACGAAGCGGCTGTCGCGGAAGGGATGGTCGGGGCGCCGGCGCAGAAACTCCCAGACGGCGCCGATCCCGGCGACGGCCAGAAGGGCATAGAGGGCGCTGGCGGGAAGCGCGACATGCCCCAGGCGGTCGAGGATGATCAGCGCCAGCGAGCCCAGCGCCAAGGCGAGCCAGGCCAGGAACGGCCGCAGCGGCAGCCGGGGCTCCTTCGGCTTTGGCGGCGCCGCGGCCTTGGCGTCGGCCGCCGCGTTCTGCTCGGCGGTGTTCATGGCCCGGGTCTCCTGCGCCACGCGCTCCACCGCCCGGCGGTCGACGCGGCGCGTGATCAGCGCCAGGGTCAGCAGCGAGCTGAAGAGCATGATGGCGGCGTAGATCCAGAAGACGGCCGCCAGGCCGTTGGGCGGGAATTGGCCGACGAACGCCTGGCGGGAGTTGGAGGAGATGAATCCCGACAGGAACGCCCCCAGGTTCATCACGCCGTAGATGACGGCGTAGCCGATGACCGCCGTCTGCGGATTCGTGTAGCGCTTGACCCCGGCGTAGGCCGCCGGCATGTACAGCCCGTAGGCGACCACGATCAGCAGCAGCCCGCCGGCCATGACGAAGAACATGGCCGAGCCCAGCCCCTGTCCCAGCGCCAGCGTGCCCGACAGGGCCAGCAGCACGTACCCGAGCATCATGACTCCCAGCGACAGGGCCAGCGACAGGCGCACGCCGATGCGGTCGGAGACGCCCCCGAACAGCAGCATGGCGAAGGTGATGCCGCCGGTGACGCCGCCGTATACCCAGCCCGAGTGCAGGTCGCTCAAGGCGACGTTCTCGGCGCAGTACTTGCCCAAAACGGTCAGCAGGCCGAAATAGACGAGGCCCTCGAGGGTGTAGGGGATGTTGACCCCCCACAGGGCCCGCGGCGCCTTCAGGAAGGCGGCAAAGGTGCGGCCGAGCTCCCCCAGCGTGTTGCGGACGGCGGCGGCCAGCCCGGCGGCGGGCGGATTGTCGTTCATGCGGATTCCCCCATTTTCTTGAGGATGTGCAGGTAAAAGACGATGCCGGCCATGCCCAGCGCCTGCAAGAGGACCATCAGGCGGTGCGCCGGCGGCTCGACGGGAAAGGGAGGCAGAATGCCCGTGATCAGGACCGAAGCCAGCAGGGCCGCTGCGGCATAGGCCGTTTTCAGCCGGTTCATCTCGCGGCGGCCGAACACGATCAGGGCGCTCCAGCCCAGGGCGGTAAGGAACACCAGGCAGGCGCTGGTCATCCCGGCCGAGCCCGGGGCCGGGCGGTACAGGAAGAGGAACAGGCCCAGCGGCAGCAGGGCGAACAGGGGCGGAAAGGCCAGCACGGTCAGCTTTTTCATCCGCCGGACATGATAGGGAATCGCCGGCGAAAAGTCAACGCCAGCCGACGGAATACGGAAAAAGCAAAGAAGTGATCGTGATAGTGGTAGTGATAGTAGCAAGCACTGGCAGGGTCTCTGTTTTCACTTTTGCCTTTTTCCTTTTCCCTTTCTGGGTGTCATTGTTTTCCTATTGAGGGAGTTTAAAGAGTTCGCTGATTGCAGTTACTACCACTACCACTAACACTAACACTAAGAGATCGTTTTTATTTGCTTTTGCCCCAGGCTCACGCCCGGTTGGCGATCTGGTTTACTTTTCTTCCGCCTTCGCCTATAATCCCGGAGCGGAGGCTAGCGTGGAGACATTGAACGTGCTGAGCAAGTTCAGCGGCAAGAGGCTGGACAACATCCCCGCCATCCAGCACAACAACCTGTTCAAGAGGGTGCGGGAGAACTTTCACCTGGAGCTGTTCCTCAAGGGCGGCCACATGCTGTTTTCGCCGTACTACACCGTGCTGCGCGGCGAAACGTTTCCCGAGCTGGCCGGTTTCCTGGCCCAGAACGAGGAATTTCTCGACAGCCTCAAGGACTTCGTCGTCGGGTCGCTGTTCGTCTACAGCGCCGTGATCGAGGAGAACGCCAGCTACCTGGCCAGCGAGCAGGACGTGCTGATCGGCCGCCTGCGCCACCGCGACCACGGCCGCTTCGAGGTCAAGTTCTACTCCCACTACCAGGACGAGCTGCTGAACGCCTACAACGACAAGATCTACCTCGGGCGCGGCTGCGGGGGCCTGAGAAAGTTCGACAAGGAGCACCTGGGTGTCTACGCGC
>CAYXCX010000029.1:11328-13004 GCA_964463405.1 uncultured Clostridia bacterium | reverse complement strand
TCCTCAGCTCCACTTGATTTGACCTCTCCCATCAATAAGATCTCGGCGTACGGCTTACGGCGCAAGGCGTACGGAAAAGCCATCTGGGATTTCGCCGTGAACTCAGATCTCATGCCTTTCTTCCAACAGGCGAATCCCTTTTTGGAACAACTTCAAGAATTTTCCCTTGAACTGACCCGCTTCAAGCAATATCCTGTCCTTCCCCAGCCATTTCAGCACAACCATGGCATTCTCCAGATCCTTGATCATTTTGAGTTCGTGATCCTTGCCCACCCTGAGCTGGGAGACCGCGATCTTGTGCACCGCCCAGACACCCGGGCGGGGAACCTTGACAGGAACCCCATGATACTTAAGGGTGACCCCATTGTCCAGCAGGGCCTTCTGATAGGACAATGGACTTACCACGATCCCCAGCCCAGTCAAGCGCTCAGGATCCACCATCCCCCTTCCCGGCTCGCACAGGAATTCAATGCTCAGGCTTTTTCCCTCCGCATCCGGAGCGGGAATATACTTCTCCGCCTTGCTCAGTATTCCGGCTTTGGGGACATAGCCCAACTGGATCAGCAATCCGTGGAGGGGGATGCCGTGACCACTTTTAAAGTCCCTGGGGCGCTGGACAGAGAAATCGATATCGCTGGTAGTGAACGAGATCCGTGCGATCGGATAATGTTCACGATAAACTGGCAGACACCAGCTGCCGATCAGGACCAAATGCTCTAATGCTCCGTTTTTATGAAATTCCTTCAACAAGACGGCAAATTCCTTTTCAAACCCGAACATGCTCGAATGCCTTTCTGGCGATCCTGGCCTGGCGCTGCAGGGCAAGCAATTCCTTTTTCAGTTGGGCCAGCTGAGCCTTCGCCTTTTTTACCTTCTCATTCTCCGCGTTCAGTTTCCCGCAAGCTTCCCTGAAATCAAATTCATTGTTCCCCAAAAAATCTGAAACCGATTTTTCGCCCTTGCGGTATTTTTTATAGTAATATATTTTCCCCTTGATGCTCCGGCGATAAATGGACGCAGACGGATGGACCCGCAGGAAGTTCCTCATAACCACGATCCTTTCCTTGAGGCTGGCGATCTCCTCCTCAAGATAGACGACATTTGCCTCCAATCCCATTTTACACCACCTTTTCTTGTCTTTATCATAATATGTGGTGTATCCAATGTCAAGAACACTACACCACAATCGGCGATTTATTTTTATTTCATGTGGTGTAATTCATTGGCCATATAGTCCATGCATGTGACTCAGCACCCAAGACGGGAAGAAAAAATACTTCCCTTGAATTTGACAAAACCGCGCTGCCGCTGGTACTATTTGGCCGGCCTGCTTGCTGGGCTGAGAAGAGTAATTGGCGACTCTCTTTTCCCAGCCCCCAGCGAGGAGGTCACTTTTGCAGCCCGTTTTGGGCAGGCGTGATGCGGCAGTAATTTTTGGCAGGGTGAAAAAGATCAATGCCACCGCGTGCGGACAGCGCAAAAATCATCGCGCTTTATGCCGATATATTCTGCAATAAAGAACAGCAGGACGAATGCCGCGCCGAATTGTCCAGGGCTATGGACAATTCGCGGGTCGGGCCTGACCTGGAACGGTATCGATATCCAATTTTCAAAAAAACCGTAAAAATCGTAAGGACGCCGCATGATTTGGAAAAGTTGATTCGATTCCATGACCG
>CAYXCX010000029.1:10297-11318 GCA_964463405.1 uncultured Clostridia bacterium | reverse complement strand
GATCCTGGCAGCGATTCAAATGGATTCCCAAGAAGACATTACCGGTTATCATCATTACTATTCCCCAAACAATGTATATTACTGGATCAGAATATCCCGGTCGGTTGATGATTTCCTTTCAATCATAACCAGCCGGACAAGGGATGCTCAGGCGAGGATAATCAGTGCAAAAAGCAACCGGCATGACGCCGAGTCGCGTGCACAAACCAAAAAGAGAAAGAGATGATGCCCATTGACCGGCTCATCAGGGTGTTCGATGCCGAGCGCACCCCTTACCTGGAATGGCATGACGGCCCCAGCCTGGGCGAGGTGGATGACGCCATGGAGTCCCTCAACCCGGAAGAGCGCGTGAAGGCCTCGCGCATGGTGGCGGAGCGCATCAGAAAAGGCTACGACCCATACCTCGGCAGGGCGGCGGAGCTTCTCGCCACCGACGAATGCCTCGCCGCCCTCCACGAGGCTCTTGGCAGGGCTGCCGACGCCCTTTCCGCATCAACCATAGCGCGCAATCTCCTGTTCATGGGCGGCAACGAGGAGGCGATGGCAGTGCTCAGGGCAATCGTCGGAAACAGGTCTTTGCCATGGCACGGCAGGGTAGACGCCCTGGTCAATCTCAAGATCGCCATGGATGCGGCCGGCAGGAAACGGCCCGTCACCGGCTTCATCACCCCGGAGCTGGAGTCAACGCTATTCGCGGCCATAGAGGACGACGACTACCTCGTCCGCTGCCACGCGGCCGAGGCCCTCCTGAAAGTTGGCGGCGATAAAACGGACCTGGCGCAGCAGAAGGAGCTTTTCGGTCACATCTGCGGCAGGCACCCGACGGACACTGCCCCCAACGATGCGGACCGGGAAGGGTTCCGCAAGGCTGCAGACATTCTGCGTGCCAAGCTGAAACAGATGAAACAGGAGCCGTCCGAGAGCCCCGCCAAATCTGAAATCGGCACCTAATTCCCAGCGGCCTTCGGGCTATTGCCGCCAATGACGCTCTAATTCTTAGACCCGAGCTACTGCCATTTTT
>CAYXCX010000029.1:1223-10287 GCA_964463405.1 uncultured Clostridia bacterium | reverse complement strand
TGCGCATCCTTTTATCATCTTTTCATTTAGACATCTAATTCCCCACCGATGCATTATCGCGGCGTCAGGCCAGGACAGCATCCAACTCAAAACCCCAAAGTCAAAGAATCAAGCACCGTCCGCAAGCCTCCCTTTGCAAGCTTTCACCAGCCCTGCTAAGATTGGCAGATGAGCGACAGCAAGAGCCTGGAAGAGAGCGTGGCGCAGGCGATGGACGGCGGCCCGTGCACGGAGATCGTCCCCTTCCTGCCCTATATCCTTCAGGACGTCTGGGAGATCGGCACTTCGGCCGCGATCGTGACCGGTCTCGTGCGCCGGCACATGGGGAAGCGCGCGGGGCTGCGCGTCCTCGATCTGGGCTGCGGCAAGGGGGCGGTGGCCGTGAAGCTGGCCAGAGAGCTGGGCTGCCGCTGCCTGGGCATCGACGCCATCGGGGAGTTCGTTGGCTTCTCCAGGGCAAAAGCCCGGGAATTCGCCGTGGAGCAGCTGTGCCGTTTCGAGACGGGCGACATCCGCGAGAGGATCACATCCCTCGGTCGCTTTGACGTCATCGTGCTGGGCGCCGTGGGGCCGGTGTTCGGCGATTGCCTGGCCACCCTGGCCGCCCTCTCCCCGCACCTGCGTCCTGAGGGCATGATCGTGGTCGACGACGGCTATCTCCCGGACGACAGCCCCCACGCCCGCCCGCTGATCCTGAAGCGCGGGGAGATGCTGCGCCAGATCGCTGCGGCCGGAATGCGGCTGGCCGAGGAAGTGATCTTCGGCCGTGACGAGACGGCAGAGATGAACGGGGCGATCTTTCGCCACCTAGAGCTGCGCTGCCGCGAACTCATGGCGCTGCACCCGGACAAGAGGGAGCTGTTCGCGGACTATGTCCGCCGCCAGGTCGAAGAGAATGACGCGCTGGAGAACAAGGTTGTCTGCGCGCTGCTGGCGATCAAAAGGCAGTAACCGCAAAAGACATAATGGCCTGGGGACATACGGCGAAAATGCGAATCCGGCCATCTCCCCTGTTCTCCATTTGGCTATTGCCGCCAATGACATTCTGATTTTTTGACCTGACCCACTGCCATTTGTTTTTCGCCAAGCATCCCATTATCTTCTTTTCTTATGGGCGTCTCATGGCCCACGGTTGCATGATCGCGCCGTCAAGCCAGGACAGCCTCTAACTCTGACGGCTAGCGGGTCTCGATCTTAAACGGCCTGCTTTCGCTGAGCAGCGTCGAACCGTCTTTCCTGGCGATCAGGCGGATGGTGCAGCCGGTCATCAGACCGCGGGGCAAGCGCACGCTGCCGGCGTTCATGATCGTGCCCACGGTCCAGGCGAAGCGCCGGTCGGTCGCCGCCACGCCGCTGGCGATGCGGAAACCGCCGATCCCGGTCGGGCGGGACGGATCGGGGTAATGGAGGTCGATTTCGACCAAATAGCCGTCCAACTTGGCCCCGTTCCAGCGGATATCCTCGACCGTGCCCGAAAGCCACGTCTCGCCGCTGTTCGGATCGTACAGGGAGATGCTGGGCGGCGGGGAGATGGCGAACGAGCCGTCCGAGGAGTCGCTGTAGAGCCCGTCCAGGGTGGTCACGCGGATCTTGAAGCCGCGGCCGGGAAGCAGCTTGCGCCCCTCGCATTCGCTGGCGTTCCAGTAGACGGTGCACATGCCGCCCACGGGCGAGCTCTCGCTCAGCGTGCCGACCGGACGGCCGTCCTTCAGCAGCTCGACGCGCAGGTTGCCGGTCAGGCCGTGCGGCATCCAGCGGATGGGAAAAGAATGGCCCATGATCAGCTCCTCGCCGCCGTTGGGCTGCAGCACCTGGACGTAGGGAGGCCGGAAGGCCATGATGTGGCAGCGGCCGCTGCTGCCCTGGGTGGATCCCTGGCTGATTCGCACCCGGTAGGTCCCCTCGGCGGTGGCCAGGGGGATGGGCCAGGAGACGGGCGAGCCGGCGGCAGCCACCGCGTCGCGGATCACGTAGCGCTCGGTCCCGTCCTGGCGCTCCAGGTCGATGCGCACGTCGCCGCCCACGTCGGTTGCCGTCCACTCCACGTTCATGGTGCTGGTGGAGGCCTCGTAGGCCGCGGTCTCCATGGGCGAGGTGACGCTGATCGTCCCCAGCAGGGTGAAGGGAGCGTCGCTGGCGTCGGCCTCGGCGCCGTCGATGACCAGCACGCGCACGTAGTAGTCATTGCCGGCGACCGCCCGGGCGCCGACAAGGCTGCCGGCCTCCCAGGAGAAGGACCCGCTGTCGCCGGGGGTGTGGTTCTTGATGTTGCCCACGCGGTGGGCTTCGGTGGTGCCGCCGCGGAAGAGGACGATGCGCACCTCGGTGCCGGCGGCGGTCGGCGTCCAGGTGACCCTGACCCGCGAGCCGATGACCCAGCTCTCGCCGCCGTTGGGCGCGAGCAGGGTGACGGCCGAGAGCGGCAGCGCGGCCAGCGCCACGATCGCGGCCAGCAGCAGGCAGAGCCGGCGGCCGGCGCGCCCGTCTCTTTTCAGCCCGGTTGACAATATCTTTCCCTTCATGTTTTCCTCCGCAAGCCCGCAGGCATGCGCTGCCGGCTTCATAGGAAGTTATATGCGGGCCGCAGACGGATTATCTCGCGCGAAAATCCGGGTCATGCCTGGGAACGGTCGGCGAAAACGTGAATCTGTCCGTCTCCCCAGCCCTCCATCTTGGACATTCAAGGGGTCAAGCACCGTCCCCGATCGCCCTGCCCCTGAGCTCGAACTCGAGCCCGGCCTGGAGCTTCAGGTAGAAAGCCTGCCGCGCCTTGCCGTAGCTGTACAACACAGGGTGTGCGATTGCAGCCAGGTTGAAGGAAGTCGGCGAGCCGCGCTTCAAGCGCAGGTTCACCCCCGGGCCGAAAGCAAGCTGGATGAGAGCGCCGAGGTTCTCGAAGGAGCCGGCGAGGAACCCGGCCCCGCCCAGGAAATAGAAGCGGGCCATGGGCGAGCGGCTGAGGAAGTAAATGCCGTTCAGGCTGACGGAAAAGGCGCCGACCGATTCGCGGCCGGATTCATCCCGATCCCAATAGTGGAACGACCATTCGTTCGTGCAGTTCTGGAAGTTGCCGCTGAGCTGCAGCGCAAAATCACTGTTGAAGTCGTACTGAAAATAGGCGCCAAGAATGAAATTGGGCAGATAGTGATTGTCGGTATGGCCTCCCGAGTTCATGTCGATGAACTTGTCCCCCAGGCTCGTGGACGTTCCCGAAAAGACTCCAAACGCCGCCCGCGTTTCCTGCCCGGCGCCTGCCGCGTGGACCGCCAGGGCCAACACGCCGATGGCGAGCAGGCATGCCAAACGGCCCTTTCCCGTCCTGCCCATCCTGCGAATTCTCATGGTTTCCCTCCTCCACAGATTTATCGCTTGCTTCACTATTTCACTTTTCACCTTTCGCATTTCACTGTTTTGCCTGTTTGAACAGCCACGCCGCCGCCAGGAACAGGGCCACGAAGAACCCGTTCAAGAGGATCAGCTCCAGCGGGCCGCTCCAGGGCCGGCCCAGCCCGGCGATCAGCGCCCAGGCGCCGACCAGCCCCTGGGCCAGGGCCATGGCCAGCAGCGCCCAGGCCATGCCGCGCGAACGGAAGCGGGCGGCCAGGGAGCCGACGATGCCGACGGCAATGACCCCGAAATACAGGCGGTTGGCCGGGTCGCCGTCGGCGCCGATGATGCCGACGCCCAGGCTCAGCCAAGCCAGCAGCAGCGATCCGGAAATCGCCACGCCATAGCCCCATGAGGAATATTTCCGCATGGCATTCATGAGGGCCTTCTCACGATCGGGCAGGCTTCTGCAGGACGAGCGAGTACTGGAGGCGGCTGCCGTGAAAGGCGCCCGGGCGGAAGCCGCAGGCTGCGGCCAGCTCCCTGACTTTGGCAGGGGACTGGTAATGGGGGTCAGCCATCACTTCGCTGACCAGCAGGAAGCCGCCGGGCCTGAGGGCGGCGAAGATCTCGCGCAGGGCCCTGGGCCGGTCGCGGATTTCGCCCAGCACCCAGGAGAGCAGGGCGCGGTCGAAGCTGGCCTCGGGCACCTTGCCCTCGCCCAGCCCGGCCTGGAGGAACTCGATGTTGCCCGCCCCGGCGGCGGCCGCCTTGGCCCTGGCCTTTTCGAGCATCCGCGGCTGCATGTCGACTGCCAGGACGCGGCCCGCCGGCCCCACGGCGGCGGCGATGGGCACCGCCAGCCGGCCGGGGCCGCAGCCGGCGTCCAGCACGCGCATCCCCGGCTGCAGCTCCAGCGCGGCCAGGGCGGTCGTTGCCCGGCGCCGGGCGAGTGGATTGTCGACCAGCCAGGCCAGGAACGCCGGGCAGGGAAAATCCCTCCTTCGCGAGAGGGCCCGCCCGCCGAACCAAACTAGGAGCGCCAGCGCCGCCAGCAGCGCCAGGATCGCCATCGGGTTCATCGGTCCTCCTGTTTCAAAAAATTTCTTGCCGCCGTCATGCGGCTTGCTCGTCCAGCCGGCCGCAAGGAACGGTCCCGCGCCAGAAAGGCTCAAGCCTTTCCCGCCAGCGGCAACAGCTCAGGATCACTTGATGATATCCTTCAGGAGGATCGATTTCAAGGACGAGCCCTGGCGGCGCTCCCGATGCGGATTGAAGCTTGTCATTTGAGATGGGGTTGGTTATAATTGCCGGGCGGCAAGGCGATCCTGCCGCAAGGAACTCGAGCCAAGGAGAATGCGAACCATGCTTTGCAACCAATGCCAGGAAACCGTCAGGAACAAGGGCTGCACCGCCAAGGGCGTCTGCGGCAAGGGCGGAGAGACGTCCAACATCCAGGACCTGCTGGTCTACGCCTGCCGCGGACTCGCCGCCGTCGCCGTGGCCGCCCGCCAGCAGGGCATCGACACCCTGCGCCAGGGGCGCCACGTAACCCGCTGCCTGTTCATGACCATCACCAACGCCAACTTTGCCGACGAGCCGCTGCTGGGCGCCGTCGCGGAGTGCCTGGCCCTGCGCGACGAGCTCAAGGGCAGGCTCCCCGCCCGCGACTGGCCCGAGGCGGCCCTGTGGCGCGCCGTCGGCCGCGACGAGCTTCACGGCAAGGCGGCCCAGGTCGGCATCGCGACTTTCGTCGGCGACGAGGACGTGCGCGCGCTGAAGCAGTACGTGCTGTACGGTCTGAAGGGGATGGCCGCCTATGCCGAGCACGCCGCCAACCTGGGCCACGAGGACCCCGAAATCTACGCCTTCATGGCGGACTCGCTGGCCATGATCGACCGGCCCATGGACCGCGACGCCATGCTGGCCTGGCTGCTGCGCACCGGCGAGTCCGGCGTCCGCGTGATGGCCCTGCTGGACAAGGCCAACACCGCGGCCTACGGCAAGCCCGAGATCACCCAGGTCGGCATCGGCGCCGGCCGCAACCCAGGCATCCTGGTCAGCGGCCACGACCTGAAGGACCTGGAGCAGCTGCTGCTCCAGAGCGCCGGCCAGGGCATCGACATCTACACCCACTCGGAGATGCTGCCCGCCCACGCCTACCCGCAGTTCAAGAAATACCCGCACCTGGCCGGCAACTACGGCAACGCCTGGCACCGCCAGCTGGAGGAGTTCGAGTCGTTCAACGGCCCGATCCTGTTCACCACCAACTGCCTGGTGCCGCCTGGCAAGAACACGACCTACTCCGGGCGCGTCTTCACCACCGGGGCGGCCGGCATGCCCGGCTGGAAGCACCTGGACAGGCGGCGGGCCGACGGCCAGAAGGACTTTTCCGAGATCATCGCCCTGGCCAGGACCTGCCCGCCCCCGCGCGAGATCGAGCAGGGTACGATCACCATCGGCTTCGCCCACGACCAGGTGCTGGCGCTGGCCGACAAGGTGCTGGCGGCGGTGCAAAGCGGCGCCATCCGCAAGTTCGTCGTCATGTCGGGCTGCGACGCCCGCCAGCGCAGCCGCGAGTACTACAGCGACTTCGCCAAGAGCCTGCCCGCCGACACGGTGATCCTCACCTCGGGCTGCGCCAAGTACCGCTACAATAAACTGAATCTCGGCGACATCGGCGGCATCCCCAGGGTGCTGGACGCCGGCCAGTGCAACGACTCCTATTCCTGGGCGCTGGTCGCCCTGGCGCTGAAGGACGCACTCAAGCTCGAGGACATCAACCAGCTGCCGATCGCGTTCAACATCGCCTGGTACGAGCAGAAGGCCATCATCGTCCACCTGGCCCTGCTGTCCCTGGGCATCCGCAACACCCACATCGGGCCGACGCTGCCCGAGTTCCTCACCCCGGGGCTGCTGCAGGTCCTCGGCGAGAAGTTCGGCGTGCGGACGATCGCGACCGTCGAGCAGGACCTGAAGGCCTTCGGCCTGGGCGCTGTCGGGGTCAGGTCTCAAAATTGAAAATTCTCACCCGCCCGGCCTTATGCCTAGTCCCGGCCCGGCTGGCCGGCATGATGTTGCCAATAAATAGCTAGAGATTCCGATCAGGCCGGAGTGGGAAAGAAGGGCGGGGGTCGGGAAGCCCGCCCCCGCGGGAACGCTCGTCAGCGGTGGCTAAGCGGCGGCGGGGCCAACGGCTCGCCGCAGCGCAGCGCGCGCGTCAGCTCGTTATTGGCCTCATTTTCGTCGACCACGTCGCCGACGTCCACGATCACCGCCTTCACCGTGTGCGCGCCCGGGCCGATCAGCGGCTTGGCCGAGCCGGGGGCCCAGTGAAAGGGCAGGGAGCCGCCGGCCGGCTTCAGGGCGCAGCCCGGGTCGGCCCACCACAGGCCGCCGCCGCCGCGCGCCTCGCCGTCGATCCAGATCTGCAGCGCTAGGCCGGTCTCATGGCCGTAGGCGGCGTCGGGCAGGGCAGCGAGGCCGACGTTGCGCAGGGTGATCTCCAGGTCGCAGTCGCCGACGGTCCGGCCGTCCACGGTCCGCGTCGCCGGCACGAAGCGGATATCCGTGACGGTCAGGTCGGGCTTCTTGGGGGCGACGGCGCACGGCCGGCGCAGGACGGAGAGCGCATTGTTGGCCTCGTTGGCCTCGCGGATGTCGTTGCCGGCGTCGGCCAGGACAGTGATCCTGCCGGAGCGCCGGATCACGAAGGCGGTCAGGTAATGGGCGCTGCCGCCGGCCGGGGTCAGGCTGCCGGAGGTCGGCCGGCCGAGATCGATGTGCCCGGCCACGGCGCCGGCCAGGGTCACGCGGGCCACGGCCTTCCATTTGGGCGGCAGCGGAACGTTGCCGCGGTTCAAGACGCGGAAGGCCAGGTGCCCGGCCGGGGGCACGCACTCGATCGACGTCACCAGCAGGTCGGGGTAGGCCTGGGCGGGAACGACGGCGGGCAACGCGAGCAGCAGGGCGGCCAGCGCCAGCCCGGACAGCATTTTCTTGCTTTTCATATCCGTTTCCTCCTGAAAGGCGCCGGCGCTGCGCGGCGGCCGGCTTTCCGATCGCTGAATACCCCGGCGCGGCGGATTATCTCAGCCGTCCCGGCGCCGCGGCCGGAGGGAGAGCCCTGATCGCCGGCCGCCGCGCGCGGGCTCGGCTAGCGGCAGGCGACGCCGTGCCTCTGGGCCGCGGCCTCGATCTCCTTCCAGAACGACCGCACCATCCCGTCCAGCTTGGGCAGGATGGCGATGCCGCCGCCGCCGGGAGCCTGGGCCGCCTCGGCGAGGATGAGCCCGCGCCGCCGCTTCAGGTCCGGCACTCCGTCCAGCTTCAGCCCCAGGAAAACGTCCAGGTAGGCGGCGCGGTCCCGCGTCGACCAGGCCACGGCCCGCTGGCCGTCGGCCAGGGTCGTCTCGACGGCGGTGAAGATCAGGCCGTTGAAATACTGCCGGTGCAGGGCGCAGTTGGCCTGCCAGTCCTCGGCGGTCGAGGTGTCCACGGCCGCCTGGGCCTCTTCCCCGGGCTTCTGCACGGCCTCGCCCCCCGCCTTGCCGCCCGCCGGGCCGCACGCCGCCGTGGCCGCCAGCAGCAGCGCGGCGAGCCCGGCCGCCAGGGGCCGCAGTGGCTCGCGTCCGTTCATTGCCCCTCCCCTGCCGCGCCGCCGGCGGCGACCTCCAGGTCCTTCAGCAGCGGAGCCGCGTAATACAGGGTGACTCGGCCGACCTTCCGGGGCACGCCGAAAAGAACGCCGAAATAGGGTTTTTCGGCGCTGGCCCAGGAACGCGACATGGCCCCGGCCAGCATCCACGAGGACAGCTTGACCAGGTCCACGCCGGCGACGCCCATGGAAATCCCCACGCAGGCGCTGCGGGGGATGCCCGCTTCATCCTCGTAGCCGAGCGAGAAATCGGAGCTGTAGTACTCGAGCGCCTCGGGATTCTTCAGCTTCAGGACGATCAGCACGCCGCTCTCGTCGCCGTCCTTCCGCCAGTAAACGGTGTTGCCCGCCGCCGAATTCGATTTTTGCGAATCGACCCTTTCGATCGACACGAGCTCGAACGGCAGGCCTTCGCTTTGGGCAGCCGCGCCGGCCGGGGACTCCCCCGCCGGAGACTGGCCCGCCTCGGCCGCAGGCTTGGCGCAGGCCGCCAGCAGCAGCGCGGCAAGCAGGGCCAGGGCCAGCCGCGGCATTCCGATCCTCTTGCACATGTCCAACCTCCTCGCATGGAGCTTTTTATTCTTCATGTTGATTCCAATGCAAGATCGCTGCCAATCCGGCAACAGCGAAAACCACGGCCGGCGTCAAGGGAACCCCGCCGCGGATAGCCCGGCGGGTATGGCGGATACCCCCGCGGACAAGGGCTGCCGGGCAGGGTCACTCGATCGTTTCCAGGAACTGCCGGGCCATGCCGGCCACGTCGCCGTCGGTGCGGATGCCGCCCCAGGGGTCCTCGGGCCGCACCAGGTTGACGACGACGATATCGGCGCCGTTGAAGATGGCGCTGCGCGCCTCGCGCAAGCCCACGCCGCCGGCGGCCGAGATCAGCGCCGCGAACTTGCTGCGCACGCGGTTGACGTGGCGGTACTGGATCATCTTGCCGCGCGTCGATTCCTCGTCGCGCCCCAGGTGCAGCACCACCACCTCGGGCGGCTTCCTCAATTTCATCAGCACCTGCAGCGGGTCATGCACGCCCAGCATGTCGATCATCGAGTCGACCTGCAGCTCGGCGCAGCAGGC
>CAYXCX010000029.1:0-1213 GCA_964463405.1 uncultured Clostridia bacterium | reverse complement strand
GCAGGCGACGAACATGTCCAGCGCCTCAATGGGCGAGCTGCCCAGCACCGTCGCCGCCGTGGCGCCGGCATCGCGCACCATCTCCACCTCGGCGCGGGCGCCGTCCACGGTCTTCAGGTCGGCGACCAGCGGGCCCTGCCAGAGGGCGCGGATGGCGCGGATGCCGGCCAGCCCCTCGCGCTTGATGAAGGGCGTGCCGGCCTCGATCAGGATGCGCCCGCTGGCGGGGATTTTCGGCAGCAGGCGCAGCACCATGGCGCGGTCGTAGTTGAAGGCGATCTGCAGATAGCGGACGTTGTTGTCCAGCATGGGTGGGGCGGCTTATTTCTTGTCCGCGCCCGCGATCGTGCCCAGCGCGCGGCCCAGGTCGGAGGGGAGGAAGAGGACGATCTTCTCGCTGGGGTCGGCGGCGATGTCGCGGATCGTCTGCAGCGTGCGCAGGTGCAGCGCCCCCGAGCTGCGGGCCAGGTTCTCGGCCGCCTGGCGCAGGTTCTCCGAGGCCGACAGCTCGCCGCTGGAGTTGATGATCATGGCGCGGCGCTCGCGCTCGGCCTCGGCCTGCTTGGCCATGGCGCGCTTCATCTCGGCCGGCAGCTCGACCTCCTGGATCTTGATCGACTCGACGTCCACTCCCCAGCCGCTGGTCTCGGCGTCGACGATCTTCTTGATGCTCTCGGCGATCTGCTCGCGCTCGGTGAGCACGAAGTCCATCTCGCCGTTGCCGATGACGTCGCGCAGCGCCGCCTGCGTGTACTGGCGGATGGCGTAGACGTGGTTCTCGATCTTGTTGATCACGTCCTCGGGGCTGATGACCTTGAAGTAGACCACGGCGTTGACCAGCATGGGGATGTTGTCCTTGGTCATCACCTCCTGGCGCGGGATCTCGGCCGTCTTCAGGCGCATGTCGACCACGCGCATCGACTGCAGGATGGGGATGATCAGGGTCAGGCCGGGGCCGCGCGTCCCGGTGTACTTGCCCAGGGTGAAGACCACGCCGCGCTCGTATTCGTAGAGCCGGCGGATCGAGCGCAGGAGCAGAAAGGCAATGAAAACCAGGACCGGGTACGCGATGACGCTGCTGATGCCAAGGATCTCGGGCATGGGGACCTCCTGAGCGCCCGGGGGGCGCAATTGGGATGAATGTAGCACAAGAGACGGGAGAGGTGCAATTTTTTATTTTAGGATCATGGCTGTCCGGTCAACATGTTCAAGA
>CAYXCX010000028.1:12338-13008 GCA_964463405.1 uncultured Clostridia bacterium | reverse complement strand
CGACCCATGGCGAAGTGGTAGTAGCCCATGGGCTTGAGGTCGATGTCGGTGAACTCCTGCACCAGCTTCTCGGCCACCGGCCCCTGGACGGCGATCTGCGAGTACTCGTCGCTGCGGTTTTCAATCTGCACGTCGAAGCGGGCCGCGTGGCGCTTCATCCACTGGAAATCCTTGTCGGTGTTGGCGGCGTTGACCACCAGCAGGTATTCGTTTTCGCGGATCATGTAGACCAGCAGGTCGTCGACGAAACAGCCGCTCTCGGTCAGCAGCCCGGCGTACTGGATTTTTCCCGGCTGCAGCTTGGACACGTCGTTGGAGACCAGATGCTGGATGGCGCGCAGCGCCTCGCGGCCGCGGAACCACACCTCGCCCATGTGGCTGACGTCGAAGATGCCGCCGGTCGTGCGCACGGCGATGTGCTCGGTGTTGACTCCCGAGTACTGGACCGGCAGGTCCCAGCCGCAGAAATCGACCATTTTCGCCTTCAGGCTGTAATGCGCTTCGTTGATCTTGGTTTTTTTCATCGGCACGCTCCCAATTGGTGAATGGATAAAATAGCACAGAGCCGGGCAAATTGCAAGGGAAATTCGGCATTTGACAACCCAATTCCTCCATACTATAGTGGCCTTTCGCCCCGGTTTTCCCATGCACCCACGACAACGCGAGGATT
>CAYXCX010000028.1:0-12328 GCA_964463405.1 uncultured Clostridia bacterium | reverse complement strand
AGGATTTCCTGGTCCGCATCGCCGACGCCCTGCAGGCGGCCGCCTGCGCCCGCGATTTCCTCGACGACTTCCCCGGGCTGCTGCGCCGCCATTTCGCCCCCGAGCGCTGCCTCCTCTACTACAAGGAGGCCGACGGCAACGTCTTCAAGGCCCACGGGGCGGCGGACGTTTCGCCGCCGCCGCCGCCCATCGCCGAAGAGGCCGACCTGATCGAAAGCTTCACGGGCAGGAACGAGCCCCTGGTCGCCGGCGCGAAAACCCGGATGTATTTCGACCTGTTCGACCGCGACAGCCAGGGCCTGTTTTCCCGCCTGGGCATCAACCTGGTCGTGCCGCTGCGCGCCCGCCGCCATTTCCGCGGCCTGCTGCTGGCCAAGGTCGACGCCGGCGCCCGGGCTGCCGTCAGCGCCCTGGTGACGGCGGCGCAAGCGGCGGCGCTGATGGTCATCCCCCTGATCGAGACCGAGCGCCTGGAACTGGCCAACGACAAGAACTTTTACCGCCTCTTCAAGTTCGACCGCCTGGTGCTGCTGGGCCAGATGGCCGCCTCGCTGGCCCACGAGCTGCGCACGCCGCTGGCCACCGTCCTGTTCGAGACGGCGGCCGCGCGCAACGGCGCGGCCGGCGCCGAAGCCGTCACCGCCGCCTGCGACAAGATCGACCACGAGGTCAACCGCGCCAGCCGGCTGGTCCAATCGCTGCTGGTGTTTTCCAAGTTCAAGGATCTGCGCCCGTCCAGCTTTTCCTTGCGCGAGTTCGTGGAACGCACCCTGGCCGAGATCCCGGCGAGCAAGATCCCGGCGAACGTGGCCGTACGCGTCCTGGCCGACCAGGAGATCCAGGTGGCCTGCGACGCCGACCGCCTGAAGCAGGTGTTCATGAACGTGCTGTTCAACGCCCTGGAGGCCATGGCCGGCGGGCCCGGCGGATCGGTCGAAGTCCGACTCTACAGCGAGTACGACGAGCTGCCGCGGAACCTGCACCACGTCGTCGCCGTCTGCGACACCGGACCGGGCATCCCCGACGCCATCAAGGACCGGGTGCTGGAGCCTTTTTTCACCACCAAGAAGGAGGGCACCGGCCTCGGGCTCTACATATCCTACAGCATCATGAAGACCCTGAAGGGAGACCTGGAGATCCACAGCTCCAGCCAGGGGACCCGGGTCAACCTGATCCTGCCCGTGAGGTGACCATGGAATCCCAGCCGAGCATCCTGCTGGTCGAGGACGACGCGCCCTTGCGCGAATCGATGCGCCGCTTCCTCGAGCAGAACGGGTTTCGCATCGCGGAAAGCGGCGGCCTGGCCGATGCCCGCCGGCGCCTGGAGCGCGAGACGTTCGCGCTGGTCCTGCTCGACCTGACGCTGCCCGACGGCGACGGCATGAACATCCTGGACTGGTTCGCCCCGGCCTACCCGCAGCGCATCGTCGTGCTTACCGGCACCGGGTCCATCGAGGCCGCCGTCCTGGCGATGAAGAAGGGCGCCCTGGACTTCCTGCAAAAGCCGGTCAATCCCGACATGCTGCTGCTGACGCTGCGGCGGGCGCTGGCTTTCATCCGGGCGCGCGAGGAATGCCGCGACCTCAAGCGCGAAATCGGCGACGCCGCGGGCTTCGACAAGTTCCTTTTCCGCAGCGCGGCCATGGCGGAAGTGATCCGCCTAGCCCGGCAGTACGCGGCCACCCCGCACACCATCCTGATCTGCGGCGAAACCGGCACCGGCAAGGAGCTGATGGCCCAGGCCATCCACCACTGCTCCAGCCGCCGCCAGCAGCCGCTGGTTTCGGTCAACTGCGCCTCCATCCCCGAGAACCTCGCCGAATCGGAGCTGTTCGGCTACAAGAAAGGCGCCTTCACCGGGGCCTTCGCCGACTCGCCGGGAAAGTTCCTGCTGGCCAACCGCGGCACCATCCTGCTCGACGAGATCGGCGAGCTGCCGCTCAACATCCAGGCCAAGCTGCTGCGCGTGCTGGAAGAGGCCGAGGTCACGCCGCTCAAAAGCAAGACGCCGACGCCGGTGGACCTCCGCGTGCTGGCGGCCACCAACAAGGACCTGGAGGAAGAGGTGCAGCAGAAGCGCTTCCGCGCCGACCTCTTCTACCGCATCGACCAGCTGAAGATCGTGATCCCGCCGCTGCGCGCCCGCCGCGAGGACATCGTGCCCCTGGCCGAGCATTTCCTGGCCATCGCCAACCTCGTCAATCCCCGGCCCATCACCGGCATCGCCCCCGACGCCCAGCGGCTGCTGGCCCGTTACGACTGGCCGGGCAACGTGCGCGAGCTCAAGAACGCCATTTTCAAGATCTCCGCCTCCGGCCATGCCGGCCCGATCCGTTCCGAGCACCTGCCGCTGAAATTCCTCAACCCCAGCAAGGGCCAGGCCGCCTCCGCCAGGCAGCCGAGCCTGGAGGAGGTCAGCCGCAACCACATGCGGGAGGTGCTGCGCCAGTGCGACTACAAATACGCCGCGGCGGCCAGAATCCTGGGAATATCGCGCACGTCGCTGTACCGCAAGGTGGCCGGGCCGGAAAAGCGGAAAAAGAAGCTCAATTGAGGAACTGCAGGTACAGCCCCTTGAGGTCCATCTCCTTCAGGTCGGCCGCATCGGCCTCGAACAGCAGCCGGCCGTCCTTGACGAACCCCACCCGGTCGGCGACCTGCGAGGCGTAAAAAATGTCGCTGCCCAGGTAGAGGATCGCCCGGCCCAAGGCTTTTTGCCCCAGCATCAGCTTGTTGAATTTCATCTCGAAGCCCTTGCCGGCGCCGCGGATGAAGTCGTGGATGACCAGATTCGGCGCCCCGCCGGCCAGGCACAGGGCCAAGCAAACCTGCTGGAACACCTCCGCAGCCAGGTCGCGCGCCCTTTTCTTCAATTGCCGCTCGTGGATGTTGCAGACCAGGAGGGTCTTGAACACGCCGGCGCGGTCGATGCCGCCGGCCGTGCACAGGAATTCGATCCAGTCGCCCAGGCTCGCCTCGGTTTCATAATCGGCCACGGCCTCGACCCGGTCGATGAAGACTGCCGGCGGAGCCGCGGATTGCCCCCCGGAAAAAAGCGCCTCGCCGCCGTCGGCCGGCCGGCGGCCGCTCAGCGCGGCATACAGCGGGCCGAGGCCCTGGCGCTCCAGCAGGAACACGAGCTCGCCGCCGCGCACCTGCAGGCTCATGGGTTCGAGGCGCGCCCCGTCCCGCGCCAGGGCCAGGCCGCGGATGTCGATCATGCGCCCGGGACGCGGCGGCGCAAAAGCCACCGCGACAACAGGAACAGGAGCAGGCCGTAAAGCCCCGTCACCGCCAGCCCAAGCGCGAACGAGCCCGGCAGGCGGCTGGGCGCACGGAAAATGTTTTCGCTGCCCTTGACGAACGATTCCATCTCGGACCCGCCTTCCAGGTAGCGCTTCCTCATGATGAACTGCGTGAAGCGGGCGCGGATCTTCATGACATGGCCCATGAACTGCAGATAGCCGCGGTAGCCCTTGCCCGAAATTTCCCCGCTGAGAAACTGGAAATAGGTGGAGGGGAAAAGGACCGAGCGCCGCTCGTGGGCGGCGATCACCTTCTCCACCTGGCGGAGATAGCGGATTTCCAGGCCGGAGTTCACCAAAAAGCTGCTGTTGATGAACTGCATGGCGAATTCCTTCTGCATGCGGCGGATGCTGTCCAGGCTGTTGGCGGAATTCACCTTCAGGTAGTCGCGGAACTTTTGCTCGATGGCCATCAGGTTGCGGAATTTTTCCAGGTTGACCTTCTCCGCCGGCTCCAGGCGCTGCGATTCCTTGAAGACGCTGATGCGCCCGAGTTCGGGCAGCAGGAAAATGCAGGCGAACCAGACCAGCAAGAGCCAGAGGAGAGAGGCCTTGCGGAATCCCGCCACCACCGTGGCCAGCTGGCCCAGCAGGTAGACGAAATTCAAGAACAGCAGCAGGAACAGCAGATACAGGCAGAACGCGCTCCGTTCGGGCGCGGAAAAGGCGATCCCGGCGGCCCGGACCCCGGCGAACGACCCCAGGCCCAGGGCGAGGAAAAAAAGGTCCAGCCAGAATAGCCGGGCGGCCGTGGTGCGCGAAAAATAGCGGGCCAGCGGCATGCGGCCGCCCAGGAAGCGCAGGTAGGCGGGGCTGACCATGGCCGCGTGCCCGAAATGGAGCATCAGCAGCGACCCGAACACGAACAGGATCCCGGCGAAATCCTTGAAGTAGCCGCGCATCAGGAAGAGCTTGTCGCCTTTGAAGGAGCTGTGGGCGCGGATGGTTTCGAAGCTGTCGATGTTGCTTTCCAGGTCCTGCAGGACGGTGCTGTTGACGAAGAACAGGTTGAGCGGGCCGGCCTCGTACAGGATGCGGAACCCGAAGGCCCCGTATTGGTTGTAGCTGGCGATTTGGCCGGTTTTTTCCCTTTCCAGGTTGACGAAAAAGCTCTTTTCCGTTTGAAAGCGCCGGAATTCATTCGTGCCCGACCATACGAAATAGGCGGCAAGCAGGGCGATCAGGGCGAAAAAGACGAGGTTTTTCTTTTCCGTGAAAATCCGCTTCCGTTCAAAGCGCAAAAAAGCGAGCATTCCCAATCATAGCAAAGCGGCGAAAAAAGGCAATGCGCGGGGCGGCTGGGTCAGATGCGATAGAACACCATCGAGGCGTAGTTGCCGAAGATCAGGGTGCTGTTGTATTGCTGGAGCAGCGACCACAGCCTGCGGTTCTCCGGCACCCTGCCGCCGAGCAGCTCGCCGCGGATTCCCTGCAGGGTGTCCAAGAGCTGCTGCAGGTTGCGCACATGGCGGCGGTAGAATCCCAGCACGTTGCCCCGCCCCAGGAACGCCGAGACCTCGTTCATCGCCTCCTCGCTCAGCCCGTTCTCCTGGGCGAATTGGCTGTAGGAAAAATTCTTCAGCTTGCTGATGCGCCGGGGTTCGTATCCCGACTCTCGCCCCATGAGGATGATCTCGCGGAAGATCGACAGCGTGCGCTCGATGCGGGCGGCGGCCATGTCGGCGCGCTGCAGGGCCGCGTTGACGTTCAGGCCGCTGCGGCCGGCGATCTCCACCTCGTTGAGCAGCAGGAACGCGTCGGCCGCCGACTGCAGGAGCTCCGAGGCGCTCTGGGTGATCAGGTCGCCGACCTGGGTGCTGGTCTTGCCCTTGAAAGGGGTCTCCGGGTCGTTGATGACGACCACCGCCTGCAGGCCGACGATGGAAACGCCGATCAAGGCCAACCCCAGGCCGATCTTGAGCCATCTTTTTTTCATCTTGTGCCTCCTTGGGATATCTCCCAGCGGGCCGCCCACTCGGCGAACCCGTTCGATCCGTGCCTTGGCGGCTACGCCGAGCGCGCCCGCCTTTCCTTCGCTGGCAGGGGCTGCGGCAGCTTCGCTTCCGGCCCGCAGATGATCATGCAAGATTGCTGCCATCGCCGCGCATCTTCGCTAATGGCCCTCATTTGAGAAGATCGGCGACCCTGCCAGCCCGGGGACCCAAAAAATCGGCGGTTTTGTCCCAAATTGAAACACCGTTGCGGCGATCATGGAATTATCCTGCCGTGAAGCCTGTTTCGATTCGCAGTCCCTGTCTTAATTTGCTACAGGAAAATCGTTCACAAAAGGCCATGAGCAAAGGCTTTTTTGGGCAACGTTGTCCCACTTTGGGACAACTGCCGGAAACGGCGGCAGCGGCTTTCAGCCTCCCCCGGTCACTTCAGCAGCTTGACCAGCCTGTTCGCCTCGGGAACAGCAGTAAGGGGAAGCGAATTGAAGACCGACAACTGCTTCCAGTGCGTGCGGTCGATCCCCGACCGGCTCAGCATTCCCTCCAGGGTCTGGCGGCCGTCAGGGCGGACCAGGCTCAGCCGTTCGGGCTTGCGGGTAAGGATGCGGCTGTCGCGAACCGCCTGGAACGTGGAAATGGCTCCGTCCATGATGGGATGGAAGGCGTTGGCCACGCTGTAAACGCTCAGGGCGACGAACGAATAGACCAGGGAATCCTTGCGGATGCAGGTGAGGCGGACGGCCAGCGGTTCGCCCTGCTCCTGCGGCACCTGATACCAGGCGTGGCGGGCCGGGAACTGGTTGACGGCATGACCGGCCGTCTTGAGCAGCTTGGCCTGGCCCAGACCCTGGGACTTCTCCTGGATATAGGCATCGAGCCCCTGCCCGGTCGTTTCCGCCTGAAGCAGCAGGGCCGCCCGGCCCTCCTTCTCCGCCGTCACCACCTGCATGGGGGTGTTCTGCACCACCCAGCCCCCGGGGACGGTGTATTGGAAGGCCATTTCGGGGTGATAGAAGATGCCGTTTTCCACGAATCCCTGCAGGGGGTTGTCACCGTACACCAGGCCGTCGATCCGGCGCAGGTAGTCGTCGCGGCGGATGGCCAGGCTGGCGTCCTGGCTGGAGAGCTGCTCCTTGACCTTGGCGATGCGGTCGGAGGTCATGGGGTGGGTGGACAGGAAGGTGGGGATCTGGTGGCTGCTGGATTCGCCGCTCATGTTCTCCAGCGCCGAAAAGAAGCGCAGCATTTCGCCGGGAGCGAATTGGCCGGCGCGGGCGTACTGGATGCCCAGGGAGTCGGCATGATACTCGTCGCTGCGGCTGAATTTGAGGAAGAGAAGCTGCGTGCCCAGGCTGGCCAGGCCGGCGAACTTGCGGACGTCCTTGCTGATGACGCTGCCGACAACCAAGCCGATCTGGGCCAGCATCTGCCCGCTCATCTGCGCCATGGAGTGGCGGGCGGCGACATGGCCCATCTCGTGCCCCAGAACGGCGGCCAGTTCGGCCTCGCTGTTCATCAGCGCCAGGATGCCGCGCGTGACATAGATGTAGCCGCCTGGGGCGGCGAAGGCGTTAACCACCGGCGTGTCGAGCACGGCGAAATGATGGGCCAGCTTCGGGCGGTGCGAGTGCGGCACCAGACCCTGGCCGATGCGGTTGACGTACTCGTGCAGCGCCTTGTCCTCATAGAGGCCGTACTGCTGGCGGATGGCCTGGTCGGTCTCCTGGCCCATGGCGATTTCCTGCTGCTCCGAAAAGAGCATCAGCTCCTTCTTGCCGCTGACCGGGTTGGTGGCGCAGGCGACGGCCAGCAGGGCCAGGGCCAGCGTCCACGCGATCCAATGCTTGGAAAAATGACGTCTCATGATCCACCTCCTCCGCGCTCCATGTCGCACGCCCGATACATAGCACAGGGGAAACCTGTTTGCAAGCCGCGGCGGCAGCGGGCTATAATGGGGCCATGCAACGGAGGTCCGATGAAACGAGCCCTGATCCTGCTGCTGACCTGCTCATTCCTGCCGGCGTCCGCCGCCAGCGCGGGTGACCGCTTGACCGGGCGCATGTTCGCCGGCCGCTCCGAGGTGATCGGCCGCCGCGGCATGGTGGCCGCCAGCCAGCCGCTGGCGGCGCAGGTCGGCATCGACGTGCTGAAAAAGGGGGGCAGCGCCGTGGACGCCGCCATCGCCATCAACGCCGCCCTGGGGTTGATGGAGCCCTCGGGCTCGGGCATCGGCGGCGACTTGTTCGCCATCGTCTGGGACAGCAAGACGGCGCGGCTGTACGGGTTGAACGCCAGCGGCCCGGCGCCGGCGGCGCTCACGCTCGCGCATTTCCGCCGCCGCAGCCTGCGCTCGGTGCCCGAGACCGGGCCGCTGCCCTGGACCGTGCCCGGCTGCGTGGCCGGCTGGTTCGCCCTGCACGGCCGCTTCGGCCGCTTGCCCATGGCCGAGGTCCTGGCCCCGGCCATCGCCTATGCCGAGGAAGGGTTCCCCCTGTCGGAGCTGATCGCATTTTACTGGCAGCGGGCGGTCAAGGCCTTCGCGGCCTTTGACAACTTCCAGAAGCTTTACGCCCCGGACGGCCGCGCCCCGGCCAAGGGCGACGTGTTCCGCAACCCGGAACTCGCCGCCACCTACCGCCTCCTGGCGCAAAAGGGCCGCGACGCGTTTTACCGGGGGGAGATCGCCGACCGCATCGTCGCCTACTCCCGGAAAGTCGGCGGCTTCTTTTCCGCCGCGGATTTCTCCGCCTACGAGGCCGAATGGGTCGAGCCCATGGGCGTGCGCTACCGCGGCCACGACGTGTGGGAGCTGCCGCCCAACGGCCAGGGGCTGGCCGTGCTGCAGATGCTGCAAATGCTCGAGCGGCTCGATCTCAAGGCGCTGGGGCACAACTCGGCCGCAACCCTGCACGTGCTGGTCGAAGCCAAGAAGATCGCCTACGAAGACCGCGCCCGCTTTTACGCCGACCCGCGCTTCCCCCCCTGCGACTATGCCGCCCTCGTCTCCCCGGCCTACGCCCAGAAGCGCCTGGAATTGCTGGACTTGAGCCGCGCCAGCCGCGAGCTGCCGGCCGGCGACCCGCGCCTGGGCAAGGGCGACACGGTCTACCTGACCGTCGTGGACGGGGACTTCAACGCCGTCTCGCTCATCCAGAGCAATTACGTCGGCTTCGGATCGGGCATGGTCCCCGACGGCCTCGGCGTCTGCCTGCAGGACCGCGGGGCGCTGTTCAACGTCCAGGATCCCGCTCACGCCAACGCCCTCGCCCCGGGCAAGCGCCCGTTCCACACCATCATCCCCGGCTTCGTCACCCGCGACGGCAGGCCCGTCTTCTCCTTCGGGGTCATGGGCGGCGACATGCAGCCGCAGGGGCACGTGCAAATCCTGTGCAACATCCTGGACTTCGGCATGAACCTGCAGGAGGCCGGCGATGCGCCGCGCTTCCGCCACGCCGGATCGTCCGAGCCCGACGGCTCGCGCATGCGCGACGGCGGCACGCTCTACCTCGAGAGCGGCGTCGACGCCGAGGTCGCGCGCGATCTGATCCGCCGCGGCCACCGGCTTGGCCGCAGCGCCTCCGAGTTCGGCGGCTTCCAGGGAATCTGGATTGACTGGCAGCGGCGCATCCTGATCGGCGCCAGCGAATCCAGGAAGGACGACTGCGCGATCGGGTATTAAAGATAGAAAAAGACATTAGACGTTAGACGCTAGCCGTTAGCAAGGCACTGACCGAACCAGACGCTTTCGTTTTGCAGATTCTCCGAAAAGGAAAGCCTTGGCAGATGCATTTTCTTGCTAACCACTACCGTCTGACGTCTGACGTCTGATTTCGTGAAATCTCGTTGACTTATATGACCTTTTTTGTTAAGATTGCTCTTCCGCTAATCCCGCGTTCTCCCTGGAGGCAAACATGATCAAGGGCAAATACCTGTTCACTTCGGAGTCGGTCTGCGCCGGCCATCCCGACAAGGTCTGCGACCAGATCTCGGACAGCATCCTCGACGCCTGCCTGGCGCAGGATCCGGAGTCGCGCGTGGCCATCGAGACCGTCACCAAGACCGGCATGGTGCTGGTCGCCGGCGAGCTGACCACCAAGGCCTACGTGCACATCCCGGCGGTCGTCCGCCAGACCCTCAAGGAGATCGGCTACACCGAGTCGCGCTACGGCATCGAGTACGAGACCTGCGCCGTGCTGGTGCACATCGAGGAGCAGTCGCCCGATATCGCCATGGGCGTGGACGCCTCGCGCGGCCACGAGCAGGGCGCCGGCGACCAGGGCATGATGTTCGGCTACGCCACCGACGAGACCGACAACTACATGCCGCTGCCCATCGCCATGGCCCACAAGCTTACCGCCCGCCTGGCCCAGGTGCGCAAGAACCGCACCCTGCCCTACCTCGGCCCCGACGGCAAGGCCCAGGTGACGGTGGAATACCAGGACGGCCGCCCCCGGCGCATCACCGCCGTCGTGGTTTCCAACCAGCACGACGAACAGATCGGCCACGCCCGCATCGAGAAGGACATCATCCGCCACGTCGTCAAGCCCGTCTGCGGCAAATGGCTGACCGCGGACACGAAGTTTTACATCAACCCCACCGGCAAGTTCGTCGTCGGCGGGCCCTACGCCGACGCCGGCCTGACCGGCCGCAAGATCATCGTCGACACCTACGGCGGCATGGGCCGGCACGGCGGCGGCGCCTTCTCCGGCAAGGACCCCAGCAAGGTCGACCGCTCCGGCGCCTACGTGGCCCGCTACATCGCCAAGAACGTCGTGGCCGCCGGCCTGGCCAAGAAATGCGAAGTGCAGCTGGCCTACGCCATCGGCGTGGCCGAGCCCGTGTCGGTGAACGTCAACACCTTCGGCACCGGCTCCCTGAGCGAGGAAAGGATCACGGCCATGATCCGCAAGGTGTTTCCGCTCAAGCCCGGCGACATCCTGCGCGAATTGAAGCTGAAGCGGCCGATCTACAAGGCCACCGCCGCCAACGGCCACTTCGGCCGCAGCGAGTTTCCCTGGGAGAGTCTGGACAAGGTCCGGGAGCTCAAGGCCCTGGCCAAGAAATATGCACGCTCAATGCTCACCGCATGATGCAAGGGATCGCCAAGCAATGAATGAGATCGGTTGCGACATGAATCTGGGAACGGCGGATAGGGATCGTTCCATTGCTGTTCCTCGTCACGCGTTACGCGTTACGCGTCACGATAGTTCGTCGTCGTTTATTCGTGTATAATTCGCAAATGAAAAAACTGGAGAATGCCATGACTTCCACTGACAAGGACCTGACCCTGCCCTATAAGGTAGCCGACCTCTCGCTGGCCGACTGGGGACGCCGCGAGATGGACCTGGCCCGGGCCGAGATGCCCGGCCTGATGGCCATCCGCAAAAAGTACGGCCCGCTCAAGCCCCTGCGCGGGCTGCGGGTGACCGGCAGCCTGCACATGACCATTCAGACGGCCATGCTCATCGAGACCCTGGTCGAGCTGGGCGCCGACGTGCGCTGGGCTTCCTGCAACATCTTCTCCACCCAGGACCATGCGGCGGCCGCCATCGCCAAGGCCGGGGCGGCCGCGGTCTTCGCCTGGAAAGGCGAGACGCTGGAGGAGTACTGGTGGTGCACCGAGCGGGCCCTGACCTGGCCCGACGGATCGGGCCCCGACCTGATCGTCGACGACGGCGGCGACGCCACGCTGCTGGTGCACCTGGGGGCCAGGGCCGAGAAGGACCCGGCGCTGCTGGACAAGCAGCCGGAAAACAAGGAGCTGGCCGTCATCCAAACGCGGCTGCGCGCCTCGCTGGCCCGCGATCCGCAGCGCTGGACCCGCGCCGGCGCCCGCATCCGCGGCGTGTCCGAGGAAACCACCACCGGCGTCCACCGCCTCTACCAGATGCACGCCGAGGGCAGCCTGCTCTTCCCGGCCATCAACGTCAACGACTCGGTGACCAAGTCCAAGTTCGACAACCTGTACGGCTGCCGCGAGTCCCTGGCCGACGGCATCAAGCGCGCCACCGACATCATGGTGGCCGGCAAGAAGGTCGTGGTCTGCGGCTACGGCGACGTGGGCAAGGGCTGCGCCCAGTCGATGCGCGGCTTCGGCGCCCGGGTGATCGTCACGGAGATCGACCCCATCTGCGCCCTGCAGGCGGCCATGGAGGGCTATGAGGTGTCCACCCTGGACGACATGGCCCCCGTAGGCGACATCTTCGTGTCCGCCACCGGCAATTGCGACGTCATCACCGGCGGCCTCATGGAGCGGATGAAGAACGAGGCCATCGTCTGCAACATCGGCCACTTCGACAGCGAGATCGACATGCACTACCTGGAGACCACCCCCGGCTGCGTCAAGACGGTCATCAAGCCGCAGGTAGACAAGTGGACGCTGAAATCGGGGCGCTCGATCCTGGTGCTGGCCGAGGGGCGGCTGGTGAACCTGGGCTGCGCCACCGGCCACCCCAGCTTCGTGATGAGCTGCAGCTTCACCAACCAGTGCCTGGCGCAGATCGAGCTGGCCAAGGGCGGGCTGGGGCGCCAGGTATACACCCTGCCCAAGCTTCTGGACGAGGAGGTGGCCCGCCTGCACCTGGCGGCCCTGGGTGTCAAGCTGACGCGCCTGAACGACAGGCAGGCCGCCTACCTGGGCGTTCCCGTCGACGGCCCGTACAAGCCCGACCACTATCGCTATTGAGGGTCGCCGCGCACCCTTTACTATTTCGCGCAAATTTGCTATCGTGGGCCCAATGAGAAAGGGCAAGATCCTCATCACCGACGACGAAAAGGACATCCGCGAACTGCTGCGCGATTTCCTCGAGAGCGAGGGCTTTGAATGCCACCTGGCGGCCAACGCCTTCGAGGCCATGGAAAAATTCCGGGGCGCCGGCGATTTCGACCTGCTGATGTCGGACATCCGCATGCCGGGCAAGACCGGCCTGGACCTGCTCGACGAGATCAAGGCCCTGGACGAGGACGCGATGGTGGTCATGATTTCCGCCGTCAAGGACATCGAATCGGCGATCGCCGCCATGTCCAAGGGGGCCTACGACTACGTCTCCAAGCCCTTCAAGCTCAACGAAG
>CAYXCX010000027.1:8010-13046 GCA_964463405.1 uncultured Clostridia bacterium | reverse complement strand
CGAGGAGTAGCTGGCGCGGAAGTTGGCCCACTCGCTCAGGTTGGCCTTGGCCAGGATGACGGCCCCGGCCCGGCGCAGCCGGGCGGCCACCGCGCTGTCGCGCCCGGCGAAAGAGGCGCGCAACGCCGTGGCGCCGGCCGTGGTCGCCATGGGGTCGCGCGAATCGATGTTGTCCTTGAGGATGACGGGAATGCCGTGCAGCGGCCCGCGCACCCTGCCCGCCCGCCGCTCGGCGTCAAGCTCGGCGGCGATGCGCAGGGCGTCGGGGTTGACGGCCAAAACGGCGTTGAGCTTGGGGCCGCTGCGGTCCAGGGCCTCGATGCGGTTCAGGTAGCCCTGCACCACCTCGACTGTGGTGAAACGCCCGGCCTCGTAGCCCTGGCGCAGCTGGGCGGCGCTGATTTCCTGCAGGTCGACGGCCGGGCCGGGGGCGGTGGCGGGCCGGCTGCCGGCGCAGCCGCAGCCGCAGGCGGCCAGGGCGAGCGCAGCGCTCCCGATGAAAAGGGCTTGGACGATGGATTTCGTTTTCATGGCTGAATTATAAGTATTGATTTCGGCAATTGCAATGAATTCCGCTTCCCGCGTCCTGCCGGCACGAACGCGAGCGATTCCGAGTCAGGCCAATAAAAAATAGAGCATGGCGACGTAAATGGCATAGAGTCCCAGCATCAGAATCCCCTCCCAGCGGCGGATGCGCCAGGCGCTGCGGATGAAAACCAGCAGCAGCAGGCTGGCAAAAAGCAGGAAACCCAGCAGCGGCGGCAACCCGGTCCGCGCCACATCCAGCGGCCTGACCAGCCCCGAGGCGCCGACAATCAGCCCAATGTTGGCGATGCAGGAGCCCAGGACATTGCCCAGGGCGATATGGCCGAATCCCTTCCGGGCGGCGGCCACGGTGACGCTCATTTCGGGCAGCGTCGTGCCCAGCGAGACGATGCTGGCACCGATGACCATCGGCGGCAGCTTGAAGAGACCCGCAAAAAAGACCGCCGCGCCAACGAACAGATCGGCCCCGAAGGCGATCGCCGCCCCGCTGGCGGCCAACAGCAGCAGGTCCTTGACGATGACCGCGCGGAATGCCCGGGAGATTTTCCTGCCGGCGACGTCCCGGCCGCCCCTCCCCCGGGCGCGCCCGAAGCCGGCGCTGATGCCGTCGCGAATGGCCAGCAGGTATTGGAAGCGGAACAGGTAGTCAAGAAAGCGCCGGAAGCCGTATTCCTCTCCCATGCCCGCCTTGGCCGTGAACAAGAACAGGGTGTATGCGACATAGACCAGCAGCATGGCCGCCGCCTCGAGCCGCGAAAAATGACCGTTCCAGGCGAACAGGCAGAAAAGGGCGGTCGCAGCCAGCATGATGGTTCCGTCGCGGCCGATCATCTCCCGGCGGGTGCGCACGGCCGCCAGGGCGCCGGCCAGGCCGGCGATCAGCAGCAGGTTGGCCATGTTGGCGCCGATGACCGTGCCCAGGACCATGCCGCCCTGTCGCCTGAAAACGGCCGCCAGCGCCGAAGCCAGCTCGGGCACCGAAGTGCCCAGCGCGACCAGGGTCAGGCCGATGACAAACTCCGATACGCCGAGTTTCTTGGCAAGCGACGCCGCCGCCTTGACGAAGAGGTCGGCTCCCTTCACCAGCAGCAGCAGGCCGGCGATGAACAGCAGCACTTTTGCAGCCATGCCTTATTGTAGCATATCGCTCCCACACCCCGAGGAACTCCGGGGTCAGGTCTCAAAATTGAATATTGCAGCCAATGAATATCTAATATTGAGACCTGACCCCAAGGGTTTCACTGGCGCGCCTCGAACGTGGCCCTGTTCGTCTACCTGAACCCGCCGCTGACCTCACTGTTCACATGGTTGTTCTTCGGAATCGGTGTGACCATGTACTTCGTGGTCGGGGGAGCCATCATGCTCGGCGGCATATTGGTCGCAACGAAGGAAAGATCAAACAAAGGCAGACTAGTTGTAGAGTGATAAAGGGATAGAGAGGTAAGGCAGCGGCCATGAAGGATATCGTTTAGGCATCGCTTCTTGCTTTACCACTTTTCAACTATATCCCTTTATCTCTTTTCTCATATATTTGAATTTTTCGACTGTTTCCGGTACCGTTACCTGCAGCTTAACTCCGGGGTCAGGTCTCAAAATTGAATATTGCAGCCAATGAATATCTAATATTGAGACCTGACCCCAAGGGCTTCTGACCCCAAGGGCTTCTGACCCCAAGGGCTTCAACTGACACTGTCACTTATGCAGTTGAAATGTTCAAAAATTTGAATTTTTCAGCCGCTTTCGGTATTGTTAAAAGGAGCTGTCCCTCTTTGGCTGGCCCTGGCCGAAACGCCGCGGCAAACCATCCGTATAAAGGATGCCCTCGGTCGTGCGGCAAGGGAAGGAGGCCCCGGGAATGAAGAAGACCGCCATCCTGATATCGCTCCTTGCCGTACTGGGCTCGTTTAACCTCCCCGGGGGCGCCGGCGCCAATGCCGAGGTGCTTTTCTCCCTCCTGGAGCGCCTCGCTCCAGAGGGCTTCCTCCCCGCCTCGCCTCCCCAGGTCTTCGGCACGCCCGAGAACAAGCTGAAGGACGGCTCGATATTCGATTACATGGACGGCGGCGGCGTCGCCTGGCTCGAGCACGGCTTCCGGGAGATGTTCCACGCCGAATATGCCGGCGAAGGCGGGCTTACGGTCACCCTCGACGTCTTCGCCATGGAAAGGGCGGAAAAAGCCCTTGCCGCGCTCGCCGACGAGCGGATCTGCCCGGCCGGAGGCGAGCCGGCGCCCTTTGCCCCTGGCGGCCGTTTATTCCGCTTTCCGCCTGACTACTACATGTATTTCCCTGTCAGCCGGCACATCGTGTACCTGCATGTCAACGACGACCGGCAGAGCGCCCATCTGGACCGCTTCGCCGTCGAGGTTATAAAGCTGGCAAAGGAGAACCCGCAATGAGCAAAAAACGCATGCCGTTCCGCATCGCCGCCCTGGCGGCCGTTCTTGCCGTCCTGCTGCCGGCGCTGGGCGCCGGGCTTTTCGCCGCCGACGCGCCGGGGGCGAAAACGCGCGTCGTCCTGGCGAGAAATCCCAAGGCCATCGACAGCCGCGACCGCTGCGACGCGGCCGAAACCGCGCGGCTGTTCGACCGCGCCCTGCTGGAGCTGACCGGCGCCAAGACGGCCGCCGAGGCCTGGAAGGCGCTGGGAGTCGCCCCCGGCGACACGGTGGCGATCAAGGTGAACTGCAACAACTGGACCGTCTCACTCAGCCCCAAGCCGGAGCTGGTGGCGGCGCTCTGCCGCAGCCTGCAGGCGGTGGTGACGGCCGGGAAGATCATCGTTTTCGACAACGAAGCCGAGACCCTGAGCAAAGGCGGACTGACTTCGGACGCACTGGCCGGAGCCCGCGTCATGGTGACCGGCCAGGGCGGCTACGACGGCGCGCAGCGCCTGGCCAACATCATCGTCCGCGACGCCACCAAGATCGTCAATCTCGCCTCCATGAAGACGGTGGACGAAAAGGACCTCATCGTCAGCCTGCTGCTGAAGAACCACATCGGCTCCCTGGTGCCCGAGGACATGCCCAAGTGCCACGGCGACCACGACTTCCTGGCCGGCGTCAACGCCCGGCCGGCGATCCGCGACAAGACCGTGCTCAACATGGTCACCGGGCTGCGCGCCACCTACCGCCGCGGCGTCCCCTGGTACTGGGCCGGCATCGCCCTGGGCCGCGACCCGCTGGCCGTGGAAACCGCGGCCATCGGCGTGATCAACGAAAAGCGCAAGGCCGAAGGGCTCGCCGCCCTGCCGCTGCCACGCTCCCTGGCGATCGCCGAGGAGAAATACAAGCTCGGGACCTGCGACCCGGCGCATATAGACATGGTCAAACTGGAACTCTAGCCGCAGCAGTTAAGCCTCTTCCCTTTTGCTTGCCTGAGCTTCAATAATTCCCGCGAAGCCAAATCCAACGGAGGGCCGGTTTCGCAGCTAGATTATCACCGGGACCCGCCGCCGGCGCCCCCCGAGGCGCGCTAGTCCGCGTAGAAGAACTGAGATGCCCATTGGCTGAATTGGAAATCCGACGTCGGATCGAGCGCCAGGTCAAAATGGAACGGACGCTTGGCATCCTCCAGCCGGATACGATAGTGTTTGCCGGCGCTGAACGTGCTCAGCGGCACGGGCAGGTGCGAGTCGAACACTCCTTCGCGGGTGAAAACGGGCGCATCGACCCCCACGATGAATACGCGAACCTTGATCGGGGGATTGCCCCCCTCCCATCTCACGTCCAGGCTGCCCGGGCCCCCCACGCGGACATGGGCCTCGTGGGTCGGCTGGATGAAGCGGAACAGGGGCAGGGCCGCGATCGTGCCCGTGCAGACCGACAGGGCGCGCCAGGGCGGCTTGAAGGTTGCGGTGACGGTATCCCCGGAGCCGATCGCGATGTCGTTGAGGTCGACAGTGTAGCGATTGCCGCTCCGGGACGCGTTCACCCCCATCAAAGTCGCCGATCCCCCGATGGCCGCCACGCCCCCTTTCCAGGCCCAGAGGGTCATGTGCATCTCATGCGAGCCCCCGTAAGTGTTGCTCATCAAGACGCCCCCGGTGAATTTCATCGGTCCCAGGGGGCACTTCGACTGGTCAACGGTGGTCGCCTTGTCGGCGGCCAGGAAACCGGCCAGCAGCGCCGCGCAAAACACGGCCAGGATCATTCTTTTCATCATGATGCCACTCTCCTTGTTCTCGGCCTCAGACAATTACATAGGACCTGCCGGACAAAAATCTCATGCCAGCCGGGAGAACTCCAGGAAAGAGAGAGGGAAGACAAAAATGGAATAAGTTTCCGGAAGGGCGCTTCCCGCCCGCTCTTCCCTTGCGCTTTTTTTTGTGCTACATTGAGCGCACTTCTGTGGAGGGCCAGATGAGGGACCGGGATTCGCGCCGCAAGGACGAAAGGAAGGAAGTGGTCATCCGCGACGGCGAGCGCAGCTTCAGCGGCAAGCTGCTCGACATCTCGGCCACCGGCATCTCGGTGGCCATCAACCGCTTCA
>CAYXCX010000027.1:0-8000 GCA_964463405.1 uncultured Clostridia bacterium | reverse complement strand
GCGTGCGCTGGAACAGCGACCCCGGGGCCGACAAGGGCAACCGGGGCAAGCGCGGCATCTTCATCATCAAGCCGCCCAAGGAGTTCCTCGATTTCGCCGAGAAACTCTCCGGAACCAAGAGCTGACGGGATAACCGGGACTCAGCGAACCATTGATGCTCTAGGGGAGCATTGAGGTTCCATGTTCCACGTTCCACGTAACGAAGGCCCTCTGCTTCAGTCCATACCGAGCCCTAAGCAGATGCTGTGGCACTTTTAGGAAAAAGAGATAGCCCGGCCTTCGCTGTTCCAATCACTAATTACTAATCACCAAGAAGTGTTTGCTCAAGCCTCCCTCGGCACTTGTCACTCGTCACTAAAGCTCCTTACGTTTCCTGCCACCACTATCACTTTTACTGTGCAGTTCGCCAACGTTCAGGCACTTGGTTTTCCCAACACTAACACTAAGAGCTCGGCCTTTCTCCCAGGTCGCTCTTGATGTGGACGTCGTGCTGCGGGAAGGGGATCTCGACGCCCTGCTCGCGGAAGGCGGCGAAGATGCGGTAGTAGAGTTGGCTCTTGAGCACGCCCGGGCGGTCGACGAACTCCTGGGTCCACACCCGCAGGTTGAACTCCAGGGCGCTGTCGCCGTGGGCCACGAACAGCACGTCGGGGGGCGGGTCTTTCAGGACGCCGGGATGCCTCATGGCCAGGTCGACCAGCAGGCGGCGGATGCGCTCGGGATCCTCCTTGTAGGCCACGCGGACCGGGAAGTTGAAGCGCACCTGACGGTTGGTGTGGCTCCAGTTGATGACCGTCTTGGAGATGAACTCGGAGTTGGGCACGATGATCGAGATGTTGTCGTTGGTAACGATGGTGGTGGCGCGCATGGAGATGTCCACCACGTCGCCGGCCACGCCGCCGCCCACCTCGATGCGGTCGCCCACCTTTATCGGCCGCTCCAGGAGGATGATCAGGCCGCTGACGAAGTTGTTGGTGATGTTCTGCAGGCCGAAGCCGATGCCCACGCCCAGGGCCCCGAAGATGATGGTGATGCTGCTCAGGTTGATCCCCGCCGTCTGCAGGATGACCACCAGGCCGACCACGATCACCAGGTAGCGGATGATCGAGCCCACGGCGATGCGCACGCCCAGCGCCACCTTGCTGCGGTCCAGAAGACGGTAGACGATGAAGCGGTGCAGCCGCGAGGTGGCCCAGAAGAGCAGGATGACCAGGGCCGTGAGGTAAAGGAGGACCCACAGGGTGAAGTGGAACTTGTCGATGGTGAACAGCGGCGCGGTGAAGACCTCGACGACTTTCTGGGCTACGCTTTTGAGGGCGGCCATCTCTCCTCCTGCGACGGAACCGGCATTTCAGACGCTCTCCCGTCCCGCGCTCCGCCGCCGGCCATTATGCGTGTCGCCGCTTCTCCTGTCAACCGGGGCGGCCCTAGAGCCCGGCGCGCTCCAGCAGCCAGAACGCCAGGGCGATGAGCAGCAGCAGCGGCACGATGACCCGCCACGCGGAGACCTTGAACAACCTCGGCCAGGTCATGTCCCCGAAGTCGCCTCTGGCGAACACCCCGTCCTTCAGCCTGGGATAGGCGGCGGCCAGCAGCCCGGAGCCGATCAGGATGCCGGGCAGGCCCCCGGCCAGGGCGTCGAGCCGGCCGGCGCCGACGGCGGCGGCGATCGTCCCCGGGCAATAGCCCAACAGGGCGAAGCCGGCGCCGAAGATCAGGCCGCCGACGGCGTTGCGTCCCCAGGAGCCGCGCTTGGGACTGAACTGCGCCCAGCCCAGGCGCTGCAAGAGGTGGATGCCCACGCTGCCGACGGCCACAGCCGTCAGCATGATCTTGAGCACGGTGAAGTCCTCGAGCAGCAGCTGGCCGACGATGACGTCGAAGCGGGTGACGCCGCCCTTGTGCAGCAGGAAGCCGAACACGACGCCGAACAGCAGCCCCTGCAGCAGCTGGCGCGCCCTGGCGTTCATGACCGCCGCCTCAGGCCGCGACCCGGTACAGCAACCAGGCCGTGGCCATGCCGCCGGCAAAAAAGCAAACCGCCGAGATCCAACTGGAAACGGCCAGCTGCATGGCGCCGCTGATGCCGTGGCCGCTGGTGCAGCCGTCGGCCCAGCGCGAGCCGAAGCCGAGCAGCACGCCGCCGGCCAGCGCCGCCAGCCAGCGCGCCAGCGGGCCGGGGCCGAAGGCCGCGCCCCAGCGCGCCGGCACCCAGGCGGCGGCGAAGTCGCCCCCCAGCCGGGCCGCCAGGAAGGCGCCGAGCACCATGCCCACGACCAGCATCCACTGCCAGTCCACCTGCGGGCGGACTTCCCGGTAATACGGCTTTTGGTAGACGCGGCGGCCGCGCAGCAGGCGCTCGATCATGCCGGCGCCGCGCGCGAAGGTGGTGGAGCAGCCCAGGGGATGGCGCGACACCAGCAGCGTGAACCAGCTCAGCACGCCGATGGCGGCTCCGACCAGGTAGGGCGACCAGCGGGATTCGCCCAGCCAGCTCATTTTCCCCCCGGCGCCGCGCCGGCTTCGCCTGGATGCGGGCCGTGGGGCGGGAAGGAGCCGGAGCAGGCGCGCGCCTCGCCAGCGGCCTGGAAGCCGGCCATGCCGCCGGCGACGTTGAACAGGGCGGCGAAGCCGCGGCGCTCCAGGATGCTGGCCGCCAGGCTGGAGCGGTTGCCCGAGCCGCAGATCACGTAGGTCGGCCGCAGGGGGTCGAGCTCGCGCCAGCGCCCGCGCAGGTCGGGGGCGGGAAAGGACAGCGCCCCGGCGATATGGCCGGCGGCGAACTCGTGCGGCGCGCGGGCATCGACGACGGCGATCGCCTGTCCCAGGCGGTCGTGCAGCTCGTGGGCCGAAACCAGGGCCAACGAGGCCACGGGCAGCCCGGCCGCGGCCCAGGCCGGCATGCCGCCGTCAAGCCGGCCCGCCAGGCGGTCGAGGCCGACGCGCAGCGCCCATTGCCGGGCCGCCTCGGCCTGGACGACGTCCTCGGCCACCAGCAGGATGTCGCGATCAGGGGGGAGGACCCAGCCGGCGAAGGTGGGAAAATTGCCGTTGAGGTCGACGTGCCAGGAACCGCGGATATGCATGCCGGCGTAGGCGGCATAAGAACGCACGTCGAGCACCTCGCAGCCGGCGGCCAGGCGCGCGGCGAAAGCCGTTGGCGCAAGCTCGGCCAGCGGCGGGAGGTCGGCGATGAGGCGCGGGCCGCCGCGGTTGATCTCGCTGCAGCGGCTGAAGTGGTCGGGGGCCGGCGGCAGGTCGCGGGTCAGCGAGCGGATGAACTCGTCGCGGCCGGAGATGGCCAGCGCCGGGTTGGCGGCGCGCTCGAAGCCGATGGTCGACCACCACTTGGCGCCCAAGGCCCGGCCGCACAGCGAGCCGGCGCCGTGGGCCGGGTAAATTTCACAGGAATCGGGCAGGGCGAGCAGCTTGGCGTGCAGGCTGTGGTGCAGCTGGCCGGCCAGCTCGACGGCGCGGCCGGGAAACAGGTCGGGGCGGCCCACGTCGCCGACGAACAGGGTGTCGCCGCAGAACACGCCGACCGGCAGCGGCCCGCGGCTGGTGTCGGTCACCACGTAGCTGACATGCTCGGGCGTGTGCCCCGGAGTCTCCAGCACGTCCAGGCGCATGTGCTCCAGGTCGATGCGGTCGCCCTCGGCCACGCCGCGGTGCGCGAACGGGCAACCGGCCGAACGCGGGGCGACGACCTGCGCGCCGGTGCGGCCGGCCAGCTCCAGGTGGCCGGAAACGAAATCGGCGTGCAAATGGGTCTCCAGCACGTGGGTGATGGCCACGCCCAGGGCGCGCGCCTCGTGGATGTAGAGGTCGACGTCGCGCTGCGGGTCGATGACGGCGCAGGCGTCTTCGCCGGCCAGCAGCCAGGAGCTGTGGGCGATCTTGGGCAGAAAAAAGTGCTTCAGCAGCATGTCGTTCTCCTCCGCTTAAGGCGCCTTAACGGGGTCTGGACGGCCCCTCTCGATCTGGTCTTCGGGGGGTGCTCCGATCTCGTTCTCCAGCTCCCGCGGCAGGTAGCAGGAGCGGCTCATCAGGTACTTGCGGCCGGCCAGCAGCGCCACGAAGGCCAAGACGCTTAAAATGATGTCCATCGAGGTCAGGTCGGGCTTGAGCATCTTGCGGGCGATGACGAAGGCCAGCAGCTCGAGGACGGCGGCCAGGCTGTGGGTGATCAGCATGCGCACCAGCTCCAGGCCGATGACCAGCAGCAGCATGCGGTAGATCAGCTCGTAAAACGTCTCGTTGGCTGACCAGTCGAGTCCGGCCAGGCGGATGGCGCCATGGACCGCGGCCAGGATCACGCTCCCCAGGACAACCGCGGCCAGGAGTTTTTCCAGCCAGCGCACGAAAGGATTATAGAACCGGTCGACGCTCAATTTCCCCATTTCGCCTCCCATGACGGGAAGCATTGTACCCAAGGCGTAAGAGTTTTTCAACGAGGGCAGGGTGTCCGTACCAGAAGGAGATGATCGACCGATCGTGATGAGTAATGAGTAATGAGTGATGAGAAACAACAAAGCCCGAGCTTGCCCGTGAATTGGGAATTAAGGATCCGCAACAGCCCAGGGATTTTTTCTTGTCTGTAGCCCAGCGCTTTCGATTGGCGATTCGCAGCCACAAAGTCCGATTTATTGCGGTCTCTCATCACCCATCACTTCTCACTCATCACTGTAGCTCGTTCTGTGCGGTTGCCGTCCGCCTTATTCCGTATGCCGAGCTTTATCCCAACAGTTGGATCCTGGTGAAAATGTAATCGAGCTCCTCCTGCTTGAGCACCACGCGGTAGAAATCGCCGTCGCCTAGGCGCTTTGGCTGGTAGCCCTCGGCGTCCAGGTACTTGCGGCTGCGGCGGGAGTCGAACCAGTAGACCAGGCGGGCGAATCGCGCGTCGATCTCGATGGCGGTGACGCCGTGGCGGCCGATGCCGCAGCCTGAGTTGAACAAACAGGGCAGCAGCGGCCCGTCGTGGTACAGGTTCTCGCCACGCGAGCGCGGCTCCAGGCCCTGCAGCTCGCGGTATTCGGACGCCAGCTCGGCCAGGCGGGACTCCAACCCCGGCCGTTCCTGCGCCGGCGCCTGCGGAAAGCGGCGCACCAGGCTCTCGATCTCCATTTTCACCGCGTCCAGGCGCGGCAGCGATTCGAACAGCGGCCGGTGGGTGTGGCCGATGCAGGCGGCGATGCGCCGCGCCCGCGCATACAGGTAGGCGCGGCGCTCGACGTTGAAGCGCCGGCGGCTGCTGTGGGCCACCGTGTAATTGCCGATGCCCAGGGGGTGGAACAGCCAGCGCAGCAGCAGCACCCCCAGGGTCTGGAAGGCCCAGTTGAGGCGCGACGTCTGGTGGCCGTGGAAAAGCCATAACCTCCGGCCGCCGATTTCGACGACCAGCGACTCGCCGACCGGAAAAGGCAGGTCGGCGGGCCGCCGGCGCAAGAGAGCCAGGTCGTGGTTTCCCACAAGCTTGAACAGGGCGCCGCGGTCGGCGAAAGCCTGCCAGGCCCGGTAGATATCCAGCCAGCGGCTGGCGACGGCGGCCAGCGAAAAACGGGCCAGCTCCTCGACGTCGCCGTTGAGCACCAGCAACGAGCCGGCAGGGGCGTAGTGCTTTTCCAGCGCCTCGGCGAAGAGCCGGCCGTTCTTGGCGAAATCGTCGTCCTTGCCGCCGTCGCCCAGGTGCAGGTCGGAAAAGACCGCCAGGCCCTGCCCCTGCCCCAGCTTCACGACCGGGGCCTGCGCATACAGCCGGTCCAGCTTGCGCAGCAGCGCAGGAGAGAGAGAGCTCGTTATCGCCATGAACATAGAATAACAGAATCCTTAGTGATAGTGATAGTGGTAGTGGTAGTATAAAAAAACTACGAACCATCGTGACGCGTAACGCGTGACGCGTAACGCGAAAGAATCAAAATCCTAATCGCACGCGCCAAATACCGAACAAATACCTGTGACCGAATGATCCAAACAAAGAAACATGCCATAAACGGAAGTTCGTTTTGGACATTGGGAATTGTTTCAATTCGGGTTTTTGTGCTTGAATTCATTTTCCGACTCGTCACGCATCCCGACAGGTCATTTGCGGTACGTAGTCACTCGTCACTTGTCACGCAAGCTCGTTTCATCTCCGTTCCCTCATGCCGAGGGACTTTTTCTCTTTCACTTTTCGCTATGGTTTGATCCATGGCCGCTACTTGTCACGCGTCACGCGTTACGCGTCACGAAAGATCGTTTTTTTCCTATCGAAGCAACTCGATCCTGGCGAACACGTAGTCAAGATCCTCGCTTTTCAGGGCCACGCGGTAGAAGTCGCTGCCTCCCAGCCGCTGCGGCGCGTAGCCGCCGGCCTCGCTGTACTGGCTGGAGCGGCGGCGGTCCGACCAGATGACCAGGGCGATGCGGCCATCAGCGATCTCAATGGCGGTGGCGCCATGGCGGCCGATGCCGCTGCCCGAGTTGAACAGGCAGGGCAGCAGGGGCCCCTGGTGATAGAGGTTCTCGCGCTGCTGGGCGTGGCGGTCGCGGCGCTGCTGGGCGATGAACTCGCGCTTCAGGATCTCCATCCGCTCACGCAATTGCGACCGCGTCTCGGCGGCGGCGGCGGGATAGGAGCGGCAGAGGTTCTCGATCTCTATTTTGACCGTATCGAGGCGCGAGAGCGACTCGAACAGCGGCCGGTGGGTATGGCCGATGACCGCCAGCAAACCGTTGGCGCGGGCGTGCAGGTAGGCGCGCTTCTCGACATGGAAGCGGCGGCTGGAGCTGCGCGCCGCCGTGTAGTTGCCGATGCCCAGGGGGTGGAGCAGCCCGCGCAGGAAGAACGTGCCCACGGCCTGGAACACCCAGTCCAGCCGCGCCACCTGGTGGCCGTGGAAGAGCCAGAGCTTCTTGGCGCCGATCTCCACCCGCAGCGACTCGCTCACCGGGAAAGGCAGCTCCTCGGGCCGGCGCAGCAGCAGGGGCAGGTCGTGGTTGCCCGCCAGCTTGTACAGCCGGCCGCGGTCGGCGAACTCCTTCCACAAGGCATAGACATCCAGCCAGCGGGTGGCGATGCCGGCCAGCGAGAAAGCGGCCAGGTCCTCGATGTCGCCGTTGAGCGCCAGGATGAATCCCCGCTCCAGGTAGTGGCGGCGCAAGGCGGCCATGACCAGCTCGGCGTTGGGAGCGAACTCGTCGCGGCGGCCGCCGTCGCCCATGTGCAGGTCGGAGAAGACGACCAGGCGGTCGGCCGCCCCCAGCCGCAGCAGCGGCGCCTCGGCATAAAGGCGGTCCAGCGTGCCGAGCAGTTTCAGAGGCAGTCCCTTGATCCCCATGTGGGCATAGGATAGCAAATTTCAGCCAAAGATGCATCCGCGGCAGGGGGGCTGACGAAAAAAGGCCGCGCGTGATAGAATGACAGGCGCAAACCGGGGCGGGTTTTGGCCTGTGCCGAACGCGTCCCCGGGGAAAGGAAACCGTCTATCAGGAGGAACCATCATGGACGCCAATGCCATCCAGGGAGTCGCCGAGAATTCCAGCGGATTTTTTCACGCCTTGTTCACCTTTCTCCACGCCATCGCCCACCAGATCGGCGTGGGCCTGCTCAAGCTCCTGGGCTCTGTGTTTTCCGCCACCCGTTTCCCGGCCGACCTGGCCGACCCCTTGGGCTACCTGGTCGTGCTGACCCTGTTCGCCGTGCTGCTGACGCTGGCCAAGAAGGTCGCCTGGATCGTCCTGGCGGTGGGCTGGGGGTTCATCCTGATCAGGCTTTTGATGGTCATCTTCAAGATCTAGAGACGTTAGACGATAGAACGAGCACGAGACGTTAGACGATAGAACGAGCACGAGACGTTAGACGATAGACGTTAGACGTTAGCAAGGCAATAGACGAGCTATATTTTCAGGGCTTTTTTCTTGCTAACCACTAACGTCTAACATCTGACGTCATCTTCTCAGACGGTAGACGATAGAACGAGCACGAGACGTTAGACGATAGACGTTAGACGTTAGCAAGG
>CAYXCX010000026.1:0-13296 GCA_964463405.1 uncultured Clostridia bacterium | reverse complement strand
GTGGGTAGCAAGAAAAAAGCCCTGCGAAATGTGCTTGTCGATTCTCTGGCTGAAATCCAGCGATTTTGAAGAAGATGTCAGGCGTCAGACGTCAGCGGTTCGCAAAGCGATCCGTGACAGCGGCTTTCTCTTGCAAACGTCCAGCGTCTAACGTCTGACGTCCTCTTCCCCGATTGACAAACGCCCGAGAGTCGAATAAAATAAGTTCCTATATTTCTTCGAAGTGGACGAGGAGAATTGCTTTGCAACCGCTGGCGAAAGCCGAACTTCCTTTTGAACTGTTCAAGCGCGGCAAGGTGCGCGACGTGTTCGCGGTCGGCGACCGGCTGCTGATCGTCTCCAGCGACCGCATCTCGGCCTTTGATTACGTCCTGCCATCGCTCATCCCCGGCAAGGGGGCCATCCTGAACCGACTCGCCGCCTTCTGGTTCGAGCGCACGCGCGAGATCGTCGCCAACCACGTCATCAGCGCCGAGCCCGAAACGCTTGCCGAGTTCGCTCCCCACGCCGGCGTCCTGGCCGGGCGCTCGCTGCTGGCGCGACGGCTGGAGGCGCTGCCGGTGGAGGCCATTGTGCGCGGCCATCTCCTGGGTTCGGGCTGGAATTCCTACCAGCGTGACGGGCAGGTCTGCGGCGTGCGGCTGCCCGCCGGCCTGCGCCTGGCCGAGCGCCTGCCCGAGCCGGTCTTCACCCCCACCACCAAGGCCGACCAGGGGCACGACGTCGACATCACCTTCGCGGAGCTGGCCGGCCGGTTGGGACAGGAGACGGCCGAGAGCGTGCGCGCACTGTCGCTGCGCCTGTTCGCCGTTGCCTCCGCCTATGCGCGGGAACGGGGCATCCTCATCGCCGACTCCAAGTTCGAGTTCGGCCGCGACGGCGACGGCCGCCTGCTCGTGATCGACGAAATCTTCACCCCCGATTCCTCGCGCTTCTGGCGGCTGGAGGACTACCGCCCCGGCCAGGAGCCGCCCGCCTTGGACAAGCAGTTCGTGCGCAACCACCTGCTGGCCTCCTCCTGGGACCGCAAGTCCCCGCCGCCGCCCCTGCCGCAGGACGTGGTCCGCGCCACGGCCGACAAGTACGGCGAGATCTTCCGCATCCTGACCGGCCGGCAGCCCGACGGGCGGCCGTGAGCGGGTCCCGATGACAGCCAAACGCACGGGCGAACTGGCCGAGCAGTTTGAGGCCCTGACCATCAAGAACCAGATGCGCATCCTGGCCGTGAAGGCGGTCAACTCGCGCTACCTGTTCTACCGCGAGATCACCGAAGAATTCGAAAAGACCATGCTGCAGGCGCTGCTGGACAAGTACGACCACAACCTGCTGAAAATGTCGGCCAGCGTCAAGCTGCACCGCAACACCATCGCCAAGAAGATGAAAAAGTTCAAGATCAAGGAGAAACGGGCCAAGGGCAAGTGAGCCCGCGGCCGGCCGGGCCCGTCCGGCGGCGTTTGCCAAGGGGCCGCCCCCTGTGCTATATAGAATCGTCATGGAAATCTCCTGGAGGTGACCCTTGCTGCTGCACCAGGAATTCATCAGAAACGCCAAGAGGTTCGGGGCCAAGCCGGCCATCATCGACCGCACCCTGGAAAAGACCGTCAGTTACGACAAGGCGTTGATCGCCTCGCTGATGCTGGCCGCCAAGTTCAAGCGCTACCGCGACGGCTTCATCGGCATCATGGTCCCCACCTCGGCCGGCTGCATGCTGTCGGTGCTGGGGGTGCTCATGGCCGGCAAGGTGCCGGTGATGATCAATTACTCCACCGGCGCCGCCGGCAACGCCGAGTACGCCCAGCGCAAGTGCGGCTTCAAGACGATCGTCGCCTCGCGGGCGCTGCTGGAAAAGATCGGCTGCCGGCTGGTGTCGGGCATGGTCTTCATCGAGGACATCATGGCCGGCATCCATCCTGTCGACAAGGTGGCGGCCCTGGTCAAGTCGAAGCTGCCGCTGCCGTTCCTGCTGAAATCGCTGCACCAGGGCGAAGCCGACGACAACGTGGTCATCCTCTTCACCTCGGGCTCCGAGAAGGACCCCAAGGCGGTGCAGCTGACCCACCGCAACATCGGCTCCAACGTCCAGGACATCGGACGCGTCCTGACCGTGACCAGCGACGACGTCATGCTGGCCAACCTGCCCCTGTTCCACGTTTTCGGCCACAACGTCGACTTCTGGCTGCCGCTGCTCCACGGCATGACCATCGTCTCCTACGCCAACCCCCTGGAATACCGCAAGATCAGCACCCTGGTGCGCGAGGAGAAGGTTTCGCTGATGGTGGGCACGCCCAGCTTCTTCGCCGGCTACCTGCGCCAGTCCGAGCCCGGCGACTTCTCGTCGCTGCGCGTGGCCGTGGCCGGCGCCGACAAGACCCCCGACTCCCTGCGCCAGGGTTTCCTGGAGAAACACGGCCTGGAACTGTGCGAGGGCTACGGCACCACCGAGACCAGCCCGGTCGTCTCCACCAACCTGCCCGGAGCCAACAAGCCGGGGAGCATCGGCAAGGTGCTGCCCAGCGTGCGCGTGAAAATCGTCGACATCAACACCGGCGAAGCCCTGCCCCCGGGCCGGGAGGGCAAGATCCTGGTCAAGGGCGACCTGGTCATGAAGGGCTACTTCGACGACCTGGAGGAGACCTCGCTGCGCATCCAGGACGGCTGGTACGAGACGGGCGACATGGGGGTCCTGGACGAGGAGGGCTTCCTGTGGCACCGCGGCCGCCTGAAGCGCTTCGTCAAGATCGGCGGCGAGATGGTCTCGCTGGTCAAGGTCGAGACGGAAATGCTCCGCCACCTGCCCGAGGGGGTCGACTGCTGCGTGGTCGAGGTCCCGGATTCGCTCAAGGGCGCCCGGATCGTCGCCGCCCTCACCCACGAGGTCAACGAGCGCAGGCTGCTCAAGGCCATGGGCGAGGAGCTGCCGGCGATCGCCCTGCCCAAGCAGTTCGTGGTGCTCGGCGAGTTTCCCAAGATGGGCAGCGGCAAGATCGACTTCCGCACCATCACCGAGCTGGTGCGCAGCAAATTGAGTTCCTAGAGCGGGTTTTTTCCCAGGCCGGCGCCGGCGCGGATCAGAGAAATGCCAGCGCCAGCGCGCCCAGGGGCAGGACGTAAAACGCGAAGCGGTGAAACTGGTCGCGGGCGACGATGCGGCGCAGCAGCGACAGCGCCAGCAAGCCGGTCAGCGCCGCCACTCCGGCTCCCAGCGCCAGGTTCGGCCAATGGCCGCCTCCCCAGGGGATGGCCTGCGCCTCGAGGAGCAGCGCCCCCAGCACCGCCGGAATGGAGAGGAGAAAGGAGAAGCGGAAGGAGAAGCCGAAGCCCAGGCCCAGGATCAGGGCCACGGCGATGGTCAGCCCCGAGCGCGAGACGCCCGGGGTGATGGCGATTCCCTGGGCCATGCCGATGACCAGGGCGGCCGTCAGGTCGGGGACCCTGGCCCGCAGGCGCAGGTAGCGCCCGGCCAGCAGCGCCGCGCCGGTGAACAGGAAGGCGAAGCCCAGGGCCGCGGGGCGGCTGAAAAGCGACTCGAAGAAATCCCGGAACAGCAAGCCCATCAGGGCCGTCGGCACGCTGGCGGCCGCCAGCAGCCCGATCAGGCGCAGGTTCTCCTTGCGGTAGAAGCGCAGCGCCAGCTCGCGCAAGTCGCGGCGGAAGTAGGCGGCCACGGCCAGCAGGGTGCCGAGGTGGAAGAAGATGTCGTAGACCAGCGGCAGGGTGGTGAAGTTCAGCAGCTTCTGAAAGAGCACCAGGTGGCCGCTGGAACTGACCGGGAAGAACTCGGTCAGACCCTGGACCACCGCCAGCAGGACTACTTTCAGCGCCAGCGGCACGTTCAGGAGCCGATCGCGGCCTGGGCGCGGACGATGGCCGCGTCGACCTCGGCCTGGATGCGCTCCAGCTCCGCCTGGGCATCGGCCTCGTAGCGCACGACCAGCGAGGGCTGGGTGTTGGAGGCGCGCACCAGCGCCCAGCCGCGCGGGAACTGGATGCGCGCGCCGTCGATGTCGATCACCGGCAGCCGGGCGCGGAAATGGTCGCGCACGGCCTCGACCACGCGGAACTTGACGGCGTCGCCGCAGTCGACGCGGATTTCGGGGGTGTTGAACACTTGGGGAATCTCGTCGAAGAGCTCGGACAGCGAGGCCTGGCCGGCGGCGAGGATCTCCAGCAGCCGCGCCCCGGCGTAGACGGCGTCGTCGAAGCCGAACCACTTGTCGTGGAAGAAGACGTGGCCGCTCACTTCGCCGGCGGCCAGGGCGTTGATCTCGAAAAGCTTCTTCTTGATCAGCGAGTGGCCGGCCTTCCACATGATGGGGTTGCCGCCCAGCCGCCGCACCTCGCTGTAGAAAACCTCGGAAGCCTTGACCTCGGATATGATCGTGGCCCCGGGATGGGCGCGCAGGATGTCCTTGGCGAAAATCAGCAGCAGCTGGTCGCCCCAGAGGATGCGCCCCAGGTGGTCGACCACGCCGATGCGGTCGGCGTCGCCGTCCAGGCCGATGCCCAGGTCGGCGCCGCTTGCGCGCACCTTGGCGATCAGGTGCTGCAGGTTCTTGGCCACGGTGGGGTCGGGGTGGTGGTTGGGGAAGCGGCCGTCCACGTCGCAGAAAAGCGGCACGACGTCGGCGCCCAGGCGGCGGTAGAGCTCCGGGGCGGTGAGGCCGCCGGTGCCGTTGCCGGCGTCGACGACGACGCGCAAGCGGCGCTGCAGCGAGACGTTGCCCTCGATGTACTTGAGATACTCCTCGAGGATGTCCAGGGAGGCGACGCGTCCGGGCTTTTCCGGGGCGAAGGGGCCGTGGATTGCCAGGCGGCAGATCTCCCGCACCTGGTCGCCGTAGAGGGCGGCGGTGCCCAGCATGACCTTCAGGCCGTTGTATTCGCTGGGATTGTGCGAGGCGGTGACCACCACGGCGCCGCCCAGGTCGTGGCGGAACGCGGCATAGTAGACCACCGGCGAGGGGACCAGGCCCAGGTCGGTCACGTGCAGCCCGAAGCGGGCCAGGGTGCGGCACAGGAGGTCCTTGATGCGCGGCGAGCTGGGGCGGCCGTCCATGCCCACGGCGACCGTCTCCCGTCCCTCGCGCACGTAGATGGCGGCGATGGCCATGGCGATGCGCTCCACCACCGGGTCGGTGAGCTCGGCATCGGCCAGCCCGCGGATGTCGTACTCCCGGAACATCGTTTCGTTGATCATAGGTCGGCACCTCCGCTTGAGCCGCCATTATACCGCAGTCATCGGGATGGGACAACCGCTGCCGCAGAACTGACGGACTGGCGTGTGCCGCGGCCGAGTTAGAAATTGACTGTGCGGGGCGCATCTGCTATATTCCCATTCTTACAGGCATATCGGGCGAGTTCCCCCTGGAGGTTGCGGATGGCGGAGCGGGTCTTCGACGTGGCGGTCATCGGCGGCGGCATCGTCGGACTGGCCACGGCCATGGCCCTGGTCAGGGCGCGAATCGGCTCGGTCGTGGTCCTGGAGGCCGAGGCGGAGCTGGCCGCCCACCAGACCGGCCACAACAGCGGCGTGATCCACTCGGGGCTCTATTACAAGCCGGGGTCGCTCAAGGCGAAGAACTGCGTGGCTGGCCGCGAGGCTTTGTACCGCTTCTGCGCCGAGCACGGCATCGCCCACGAGAAGTGCGGCAAGCTGGTGGTAGCCGCGCGGGCTAGCGAAATTCCCGCGCTGGACGCCGTCGCGGCCAAGGGCAGGGCCAACGGACTGCAGGGTCTGCGCCGCCTGGGCCTCGAGGAACTGAGGGAGCGCGAACCCAGCGTGGCCGGCATCGCCGGCCTCTGGGTGGGGGAGACGGGCATCGTCGACTATGCCCAGGTCTGCGGCAAGTACGCCGAGATCATCCAGGGGCAGGGCGGCGAGATCCGCCTGAATTTCAAGGTCAGCGGCTGCCGCCAGGACGGCGCTCAGTTCCGGCTCCTGTCGCCGGCGGGCGAGGCGCGCTGCCGCGGGCTGGTCAACTGCGCCGGCCTGCAGTCCGACCTGGTGGCCCGCCTGTGCGGGGTGCGGCCAGGGCTGCAGATCGTACCCTTCCGCGGGGAGTACTATGAGCTGGCCGCCGCGCGCCGCCGCCTGGTGCGCAACCTGATCTACCCCGTCCCCGACGCGCGTTTCCCCTTCCTGGGGGTGCATTTCACGCGCCGGGTCGGCGGCGGCGTGGAGGCGGGGCCCAATGCCGTGCTGGCCTTCAAGCGCCACGGCTACGCCAAGACCAGCTTCAGCCTGCGCGATACGGCGCGGATGCTGGGCTATCCCGGCTTCTGGATCATGGGCCTGAAGCATTGGCGCATGGGGCTCGGCGAGTTCCACCGCTCCTTTGCCAAGGGCGCTTTCGTCCGCGCCCTGCAGCGGCTGCTTCCCGAAATCCAGGCCGGCGACCTGGAGCCGGGCGGCGCCGGGGTGCGCGCCCAGGCCTTGGATGCCCGCGGCCGGCTGCTCGACGACTTTTGCATCCGGGAGGCGGAGCGCATGGTGCACGTGCTGAACGCGCCGTCGCCGGCGGCCACCGCCTCGCTCAGCATCGGCGAGGCCATTGCCGCCGTCGTTCGCCGCAACCTGTCCCCGGGCCGCCGGGGATGATCGCGATGGGACCAGGAGGGAACATGGACGACCTGCTTGCCCGCGCGCGCCGGCGCTTCCCGGCGCTCTCAGCGGCGACCGTCTTCCTTGACGGCCCCGGGGGCACCCAGGTGCCGCAGGAGGTGATCGACGCCGTCGCATCGTACTACCGCGAGGCCAACGCCAACGAGCATGGCCGGTTCGCCTTCTCGCGGCGCAGCGACGAGATCATCGCCGCCGGCCGCGAGGCCATGGCCGACCTGCTCAACGCCCGTTCGCGCGACGAGATCGTGTTCGGCGCCAACATAACCACCTTGACCCTGCACCTGTCCCGTGCCCTGGCCCGCGGCTTGAAGCCGGGCGACGAAGTGGTGGTGACGCGCCTGGACCACGACGCCAACGTCGCCCCCTGGCTCCACTTGCAGGAGCATGGCGTGATGGTGCGCTGGCTAGAGTTCGACCCCAGCGACTGCACCCTGAAGCTCGAGGCGCTGGAGACGCTCCTCAGCGACAAGACCCGGTTGGTCGCCGTCGGCGGCGCCTCCAACGCCTTCGGCACGGTCAACGACCTGCCGCGGATCATCGCCGCCGCCAGGGCCGTCGGCGCCCTGACCTTCGTCGACGCCGTCCACCTGGCCCCGCACCGGCCGATCGACGTGCAGCTCCTGGATTGCGATTTCCTGGCCTGCTCGCCCTACAAGTTCTACGGCCCGCATTCGGGCGTCCTCTACGGCAAGCGCGAGGTCCTGGAGCGGCTGGCCCCCTACAAGGTGCGCCCCGCGCCCGGGCATGCCCCGGACAGCTTCGAGACCGGCACGAAGAACCACGAGAACATCGCCGGCATCGCCGCCGCCGTCGACTTCCTGGCCGGCCTGGGCGCTGGCGACGGCTTCCGCGAATATCCGTCCGGCCGGCGCCGCTGGCTGAAGCAGGCGTTGGCCGTGATCCTGGAGCATGAATCGCGCCTGTTCGCCCGGCTGCTGGCCGGGCTGCGCGAGATCCCCGGCCTGCGCCTGTACGGCATCGCCGACCCGGGGCGCCTTCACGAACGCACGCCCACCGCCTGCTTCAACCTGGCCGGGATCGCCCCGGGCGACGTCGCCGCAAGGCTCGGCCGCGAGGGGATCCAGGTCTGGGACGGCGACTATTACGCCTGGGAGGCGATGCGTTTCCTGGGGCTGGGCGAGAACGGCGCCGTGCGCGCCGGCATCTCCCTCTACAACACCCCGGAGGAAATCGACCGGCTCCTGGTTGCCCTGCAGCATATCGCATGCTCGTGAACGATATCGCCATCATCGGCGGCGGCGTCACGGGCTTGGCCCTGGCCCATGGCCTGGCCCGCCGGGGGCGGCCGGTGACCGTCTTTGAGAAGGAGGAGAAGTGCGGGGGCCTGGCCGCATCCTTTGCGGCCGGATCCGAGACGATCGACCGCTACTACCACCATATCTTCAACGCCCACGACGAATTGCTGGACGTGATCCGTTCCCTTGGCTTGGACGAGCGGCTGGCATTCAAGAAGGCCGCCATGGCGTATTATTCCCGGGGGCGGATATACCCGTTCAACGGGCCCTTGGATCTGTTGCGTTTCCGGCCGCTGAGCGTGGCCAGCCGGCTGCGCGTGGGCATCAGCGCCTCGGCCTTTCTTTTAAACAGGAAGTGGCAGGATTTCGACGGCATGACCGCCGCCGCCCTGCTTAAAAGGCGTTGCGGCGATCAGGGCTACGCCTTGTTCTGGCACCCCCTGCTGAAAAACAAGTTCGGCGCCCATGCCTCCGCCGTTTCCGCCACCTGGCTCTGGGATCGCCTGCAGAGCCGGACGCGCGGGCGGCTTGGACGTTCATCCGGGGCGCTGGGTTACCTGCGGGGCGGCTTCAGGCCATTGTTCGCGGAAATGGAAGCCGAGATTGAGAGGCGTGGAGGCCGGATCCTGACCGGGCGCGCGGTTGCCGAGATCGCAAAGGCCGGCCCGCGAGGGCCCTGGATCCTCAACGGCGACCCGGCCAGTTCCTTCCAGACCTGCATCGTCACCCTGCCCCTGCCGCGATTCATCAAAATGGTGCCCGCCCTGCCCCAGGAATACCGGGAGCGGCTCGCCGGCATCGACTACTCGCATTCCGTCTGCATGATTCTGCGCCTGAGCAAGCCGCTCAGTTCGTTCTATTGGATCAATGTCGGGGACGAGGAAGTCCCCTTCGCGGTGATCGTGGAGCACACGAACTGGATGGGCGGCGCCGGGCCTCGCAGCCCGCACGTGGTGTACCTGTCCCGCTACTGCGACCGCGACGATGATTTCTCCTGGAGCATGCCCGACCACAAGCTGTTCGCCGCCTATTGCGGCCACTTGCAAAGGATGTTTCCGGGTTTCGCCGAGTCGCAGGTCCTGGGTTTTCACGTCTGCCGCGACCTGTACACTCAGCCCATCTTCAAGGCCCATTATGCCAAGGTTCGGCCGCCGTTCGCAACGCCGTTGCCGGACCTGTTCCTGGTCAACGCCAGCCAGTTCTATCCGCGCAGCCGTTGCCTGAATACCAGCTTCGTGCTGGCGCAGGAGTTCCTCTCGCACTGGCTGGACCGCGAGGCCCGGCGGTGAAGGCCCCTCGGGTCAAGGCCTTTTCGGTTTTCAAGTTCGCCCTGTCGGCCGCTCTGGTCTACCTGGTGGCAACGAAGGCGGGAATGGATGAACTCACCGCCTCGCTGGGCATGCTGACGCCGGCCCTGGGCCTGGCCCTGCTGGGTTCTCTGTTCTTTACGCTGCTGAAGGTGCTGAAATGGCGCGGGTTGGTGCAGGCGGCTTCAGGCGAGGCCGTGGCTTGCGGCGATGCGGCGACCTCCTATCTTGTCGGCATGGCCGGCGGCCTGCTGACGCCCGGGCGGGTGGGCGAAGTCGCCCGCGCGTTCTCGCTGGAACGGCACGGGCGCGGCCTCGTCGCCTATCTCGTGATCCTGGACCGGGTGTTCGAGGTCGCCGCCGTGGTGTTCCTGGCCCTGCCCGGGATCGTCCATTTCGCCGCCTTCCCGGCCGGGGCGGTCGCGGCCGCTGTCCTGGCGCTGCTGCTGGCGGTTATCGGCCGTCCCGATCTTCCGCTGCGCTGGCTCGGGCGGCTGCTGCCGCCGAGCGGCAGGTTGGCGGCTGCCAGGGAAACCCTGGGGCGCATGGGGCTGCAGGCTGCCGCCATCCCTCTGGGCGTCAAATTCAGGCAATCCGGCCTGGCGTTGCTCTCCTACGGGGTGGCGATCCTGCAGTTCCATTTTCTGCTCAACAACCATCTGCCTGCGCCGCTTGCGACGGCCATGCTGGCGCAGCCGCTGATCATGCTGACGAATATCCTGCCGGTCACCATCGGCGGGCTGGGGCTGCGCGAGGGCGCCGCCATGGTCCTGCTGCCTGCTTTCGGAGTTCCGCGGGCTGCGGCGGTCTCCTCGGCCTTCATGCTGTTTTTCCTGAACACGGCACTGCCGGCGCTGGCCGGCGCGCTGCTTTTCCTGTTCTCCCGCGGCCGCGCGAACCGGTAGAAGGGGGAACTCCTCATGCCGGCTTGCACCGCCGCCGGCTACGCCGCCGCGGCATCGGCGGGACAAGCGAACGATCAGGGCGCCGCTTCGCTCAGCGTTTTCTGCCTGCCCAGCGGGAACGGATCCCCGGACGGGCCTGCTGCGCCTTTTTTTTGGCCACGATGTAGATGCCTTCGTCCAGGTCCGTGAAAACCTCAAGCTCCCGGCTCAGGCGGAAGCCGCGCCGCTCCAGGCCGGCGGCAAGCCCGGGCAGGGAGCTGCGCTCGGCGATCAGCATGAAATCCCTTTTTTTGGCGCCGGCAAGGATGGCGTCGGCGTCGCCCGGCAGATTCAAGTAAACCTTCTTCCAGGAAAAGTAATTCCTTATGTCATTGGTGAAATGGGCCGGGCGGATCAGCGATACGCCCTTTTGCACCATGATCTGCCGGATCTCGGGATGCCGGTAGATCGTTTCCAAGGTCCTGGCCAGGTGCGCGTCCCGGTTGCCGCCGTAGGAAAGGAAGCGGGCCGGCCGGGCCAGGGAAGCGAACGGGACCAGGTTGGCGGAGAGGACCACCGTCGCTGTCAGCGCCGCCGTTACGCGGAATACCGCCCTCCGTGTCCGGGGGGCGGAGGCGACCCTCCGGCTTGCCGCATCCAGCAGGAGGACGACGAAGATGCCGCTGACGATCTGGACCAGCCATTGGGGGATGTCCTTTACCAGGTTCCAGGCATCGAAGGTGGTGAAGGGGGTGAAGGGGATCCTGGTTTCGCGCGGGATGGGAACGACGCCGCGCGCCATGTTGGCCAGAAGCAGGCAGCCTGCGGTGGCGACCGGCAGGAACAGTGCCGTGGCCCGGACCATGGGATCGTTGAAGCGCTTGCGGAAAGCGGCAAGCAGCAGCATGCCCAGCAGGCCGGCCGCGATCAGGGGGGGCGAATTCGCGTAGCCAAATTTGGCAAAGAGAAAAAAATAGCGGCCGAAGGGCATGCTGCCGTCGGTCGGCGGCCAAAAGACGATATTCCCCAGAAGCGGCTGCAGCGAGGGCGAAGGCGCCAAGGCCATCTTCACCGGCATCAGCATGAAGCAGGCAGCCAACATGAGCAGGATGAGGAACGGGAAGAGCATTCGCTGAATTCGGATTTCTACCGGCAGCATGTGCACGGCCGCGGCCAGGCAGCAGAACAAAGCCAGGTAGGGCAGGGCGATCATGCCCAGGCTCGCGGCGCAGGCCAGATAGAGCAGGGGCTCCCAGAGGGGCTGTCCGCGGCGCCGGGCGAAAAGGCTGAAGAGGAAAACCAAGGTGAGCAGCACGGCCCAGGCGCTGTCCTTTCCCAGCTCCATCAGCCCGTAGAGCCCGAAAAAGCTTGACACGACGATGATGAAGTACAGGAATTTCGCGGCCGTGGCGTCCAGGGTCCCAAGCCGGTCGATCCCGTACAGCGCGGTCATCCCCGTTAGGAACAGCAGGAAGAGCTTGAAACCCGAGGCGAGCGAGGACAGGGGCACGGCCTTGAAGATGGCGGCGGGGAAGTACAGCAACGCCGAAAAAGCCAGGCCGAAGCGCTGGCCGCGCCAGAAATCGGTGCCGTTCCTCAGCATCTGGTTGGTGACCATCAGCTGCCCCGAGTCGTGCACGTGGGGGAAATTGAGGACCGCCGCCAGCCCCAGCAGCAAGGCCAGGAGCAGCAGCGCGGCGTCGCCACGGCGCGAAAAAACGCCGGCCAGCCGCATCAGCGTTTCCCGGAGGCCCGGCCTGCGGAAGCGGAACACGAACAGCAGGAAGGCAAGGTCCGCGACGTATTTCCCGGCGCCCAGCCAGGCTTGGGACAGCAGGGGGAACTGCCGGTGGATCAAAGCCGCCAGGGCGAACTGCAGGGTACTGGCGAGTATTCCCAGCGAAGTCACGGCCAGCCAGAGGCCTGGCCGGGAGAGGCTCCTGGCGAAAGCCTGGGCGCGCGGCAGGCAGAGCAGGCAGGCGCCCGGCAGCAGGATGCCGAACACGCAATGGGAAAAAGGGATCAGGAGGATTTTAATCAGGACGTGGACTTCCGGCATCAGCATTCTCCGGCGGGCAGCGGCAAAGCGGGGTGACTGCGTTTCATGGCTCCCTCGCCCGGCAATGTTTTGCGGCGGCGCCTCAATTATAGCCGACCCGGCCGGGCAGTCAATCGGCGGCGGCGCGCGCTGGCAGCGAACGGCGGCAAGCCTGTCCCATCGCTCCGGGCATTGGGCCACGGCCGGCCCGGTTGACAGCGAGGGCGCCATCCCCTATGATCCTTCCCTTGCGATAGAGGAGCGGCCCATGGCCATTCACCGCCTGGAGAACATCTTCAATCCGCAGCGCATCGCCCTGATCGGCGTGACCGCCAACCCCAAGAGCGTCGGCGGCAAGCTGCTGGGCAACCTGGTGGGCAGCGGCTACCGCGGCGTCGTCTACCCGGTCAACCCCGACTTCGAGGCGGTGATGGGCATCTCCTGCTTCGCCTCGCTGAGCCAGCTGCCGCGCCCGGTCGACGTCGGCGTCATCTGCGCCCCGGCGGCCAAGGTCCCGGCGCTGGTGCGCGAGTGCGGCGAGGCGGGCATTCCCGGCGTGGTCATCGTCTCCTCCGGCTTCCGCGAGACCGGCGCCGAGGGGCTGGCCCTGGAGGAACAGGTCCTGGCCGAGTCGCGCCGCTTCGGCGCCATGCGCATTTTGGGCCCCAACTGCCTGGGCGTGATCGTGCCCGGCCGCCAGCTGAACATGAGCTTCGCCGGCGCCATGCCCAAGAGCGGCCACGTGGCCTTCATCTCGCAGTCCGGGGCCCTGTGCGCCGCCGTCCTGGACTGGGCGCGGGCAGAGAACATCGGCTTTTCCTGCGTGGCCTCGATCGGCAACGCCCTGGACATCGATTTCGGCGACCTGATCGACTACCTGGGCGAGGACGACAAGACGCGCTCCATCATCCTGTACGTGGAGTCGATCGGCCAGGCGCGCAAGTTCATGACCGCCGCCCGCGCCTTCGCCCGCGGCAAGCCCATCGTCGCCTACAAGGCGGGGCGCTTTCCCGAGTCGGCCCAGGTGGCCGCCTCGCACACCGGCGCCCTGGCCGCCGAGGACGCCGTCTACGACGCCGCCTTCCAGCGCGCCGGGCTGGCGCGCGTCCTCGACATCGGCGAGATCTTCGACTGCGCCGAGCTGGTCGGCCGCCAGCGCGTCCCCCTGGGGCCGCGCCTGGCGGTGGTG